>CAKZPJ010000658.1 GCA_937138955.1 uncultured Flammeovirgaceae bacterium
CCTTACGGTTAGCATATAAAAAACCGCCTCATAATCTGACTTATGAGACGGCCTCTTCCATAGCTTAATAAGGTTATCGTTCACATACAGTACATCACAGCGACTGATTCACAGCGACTGATTTTCAATTGATGCTAATTGAACTAAAACCTCGTATTCTTCTGCTGTAATATCTTGGTAGAAATAGTAGATGGGATTAACTCGCTCGTTGTCTTTAAATACTTCGTAGTGCAAATGCGGTGCAGTAGAAGTTCCAGTATTTCCTACGTAACCAATGCACTGACCTCGTTCTACTTTCTGACCAGCCTTAATGTTAAAGTCCTGCAAATGAGCGTAACGGGTTTGGTATCCGTAGCCGTGGTCGATGATTACCTGCTTACCATAACCGGTGAACGAACTCTTTACTTGCTTTACTTTACCCCCGCCCGTGGCATACACGGGAGTACCTTGCGGAGCGGAGAAGTCAATACCTGGGTGCATCATCTTCACTTTGTATATTGGGTGAACCCGCATTCCGAAGCCAGAAGCTAAGCGACGTAACTCCTTATTAGAAACTGGTTGTATGGCTGGAATAGTGGCTAGAATTTCCGATTTGTTATCGGCCATCTCTAATAAGTTATCGTACGACTTAGTCTGAATGTATAGTTGCCGTTTTAGTTGATCGATCCGCTGAAAGGTATTCACGATGATTTCCTCTCGTTCCAGCCCATTCTCCAGTAGATCTTGATAACGATCTACTCCCCCCACCCCAGCATTTCTGACCGAAAGCGGAATAGGTTCAGCCTCAAAAATGGTTCGGTACACATTATTATCTCGCTCTTGTAATGACTCCAGCATTTTGTTGGCTCGATTCATATCCTTGCTAAGCATATCGTAGTAAAATGTAAGCTCTTCGTTTTCCTTCTTCAGGCGAGCCGCTTTGGGCGACTCAAAGTACGTATCGAAGATAATCACTAAACTGATACCTGCCACTAACACCAACACGACGAAACCTGAAATATTCAACAGAACATCCCAGCGGCTCACGCGCACCCGCTCGTATTTACAAGTTTCTGTATCGTAGTAATATTTAATTTTTGACATAAGAAGTTCTTATGAATCGCTTTTCGTTATACTTTTGCACCTTGCTTTATTCTAAACAAATTCTTCAACGAGAAAATTTACATAAACCATAATTTATTGTACTTTATTAATAAATTATGGTCTATTCATCGTAAATCCCACTTTTTCATGACTTCTCAGGAAATACGCTCGGCTTTTATTCAATTTTTTGAACAAAAACAGCACCAATTTGTGCCCTCCGCCCCTATTGTGAACAAAGATGATCCTACCTTGATGTTCATAAATGCAGGTATGAACCAGTTTAAAGACTATTTTTTAGGAAATAAACCAGCACCTTACTCCCGAGCCGCCAATAGTCAGAAATGTTTACGAGTCTCAGGTAAGCATAACGATTTAGAAGAAGTAGGGTTGGATACCTACCATCATACCATGTTTGAGATGCTTGGTAACTGGTCGTTTGGTGATTACTTTAAGCAAGAAGCGATTACCTGGGCCTGGGAATTGCTTACCGATGTTTACAAACTGCCGAAAGACCGTCTTTACGCCTCAGTTTTTGGGGGCGATAAGCAAGATAGTCTGGAATTAGATCAAGAAGCTTACGACTACTGGAAGGAAATTATTGATGAAGATCGGATTATTTTAGGTTCAAAAAAGGATAATTTCTGGGAAATGGGCGACACTGGCCCTTGCGGCCCCTGTTCAGAAATCCACATAGACTTACGTCCACCGGCAGAAATTGACAAACAACCAGGAAAAGAACTGGTAAACCAGGATCATCCACTAGTGGTTGAAATCTGGAACCTAGTGTTTATGCAATTTAACCGGCAAGCTTCCGGCGAATTACATGCGCTGTCTGCCCAACATATTGATACCGGAATGGGCTTTGAGCGGCTAGCGATGGCCATTCAGAATAAGCAATCTAACTACGATACTGACGTCTTTGCTCCGCTTATTGAGCAAGTAAGCCAACGAGCCAACGTTCGATACAGCGATAACCCAGAAACTGATATTGCTATCCGGGTCATCGTTGACCACATTCGGGCTATTGCATTTACTGTTGCCGATGGGCAACTACCTTCCAACAACAAAGCTGGTTATGTTATCCGCCGAATTCTGCGTCGGGCGGTTCGTTATGGTTATACATTCTTAGGGCTGAAAGAGCCTTTTCTTTATCAATTAATACCTACGCTCAGTCAGCAATTTGCTGACGTTTTTCCTGAATTGAAGAAACAACAAGATTTTGTTGGGAAAGTAGTTCAAGAAGAAGAGACTTCATTTTTGCGAACCTTGGAGGTTGGGTTACGGAAGCTTGATCAAATAAAAGAAGAGTATATAGCAGAAAAAGAAATTCCAGGTACAGTAGTATTTGAACTGTATGATACCTTTGGCTTTCCGTTTGACCTAACAGCTCTGATTGCCCGTGAAAATGGGTATTCGGTAGATGAAGCTGGCTTTGAGCAGGAGATGGAAAAGCAGAAAAGCCGATCTAAAGCAGCAACTTCTACCGATACGGGCGATTGGACAACTCTACTGGACGACACAGATACAACCTTTGTGGGCTACGATACACTGACGGCGGAAGCCAGAATCATAAAATATCGACAGGTTCAAGATAAAAAATCTTCCTATTACCAACTGGTCTTAGATAAAACCCCATTTTACGCTGAAGGAGGTGGTCAGGTAGGCGACACCGGAGTTTTGGAATCAGATAGTGAACAGGTTTTCATTTTTGATACCAAGAAGGAAAACGACTTAATCGTTCACTTCACCAAAAAGCTACCAGCTAACATAGAAGTTACTTTCATTTGCCGAGTAGATTCCAATAAGCGGAAATCTACCGAAAACAACCATAGTGCCACTCACTTGATGCACGCAGCGCTGCGCCAAATACTGGGTGAACATGTACAACAGCGGGGGTCACTAGTAAATGATCAGCTACTTCGTTTCGACTTTTCTCACTTTGCTCGCATGAATGATGAAGAGATTCAGCGGGTCGAGCATTTAGTAAATGAGCGCATCCGAGAAAATATTCGCTTGGAGGAGCTGCGGAAAGTACCGATTGACGAGGCTAAATCGATGGGAGCGATGGCTCTATTTGGCGAAAAATACGGTAACGAAGTTCGAGTTATCGTTTTTGACCAGGATTATTCAGTTGAGCTTTGTGGTGGTACGCATGTTCCGGCTACCGGGCACTTAGGTTTCTTCAAAATTATCTCCGAAGGCTCGGTAGCGGCGGGTATTCGCCGTATTGAGGCAATCACTGGAATTGCTGCTGAAAATTATGTACAAGAGCAAGAAGAGCTTCTTGCAAGTGTTAAAGAAGCTCTGAAAAACCCTCGTGACCTTCCGAAAGCAGTACATACGTTAGTAGAAGAAAAAAATCAGCTGCAAAAGCAGATTGATACCCTTCAGCAGGAAAAAGCCCGTGGGATTCAACAAGAGCTAATCAACAAAGCCCAACTTATCAATGAAACCAAGGTAATTATTGAGAAGGTATCGTTACCCCAAATCGATATGCTCAAACAGTTATCTTTTAACTTGAAGAACCAAGTAGATAAACTAGTCATGATTCTAGCGGCTGATATCAATGGCAAGCCTCAAATTTCGGTAGTTATCGATGAATCGCTAACCAAAACTTACGATTTGCACGCTGGGCAACTAGTGAAGCAACTTGCTAAACATATTCGCGGTGGAGGAGGCGGGCAGCCCTTTTTCGCTACTGCTGGAGGAAAAGACGTAGCTGGATTAGAAAAAGTGTTAGAAGAAGCCAGAGAAATTGTTGAGGAAGCGGTTGGTTAATGAATAGAGTAACTTAGCAACTTATCATTCATTTCTTCTAGCTGCTTATTCTCGGTTAAAGTCAATCTTATCTACCAGATAGCTACCACCAAACTGCTTAATAAGCATTACTACTCGGAACTCACCCCGTTCGTGAACAAGCGTTCCAATAGTATATTTCACCCCTTCTTTAGAAGAACCTTGGTGTACGTAGCGAAAATCTTTGGGTGGATACTTGGTAAAGAACTCTTTTAGAACAAACTCGGCTTGATTGCGGCTATAACTTGTCTGTTCACCGTTAATACTAATCTCAACGGTGTTATTTAGGTACTTACTAAGCTCGCGGGAGCTTCCTGATTTCAAAGCATCGCGTACATTGTTAATTACATCAGCTTGCGCTTGAAGCGGTTGTATGCTTCCAATTAGCAAACCAAGTAATACCCATAAATATGCTTTTCTGCACAAATAAATCATAGAATCTTGCGACTTTCCCAATCATTTGCCAAAACTGTGCCAACCCTCGCGGATTATAGTAAATCTTACTCGTCTTCATTAAGTGGTTGCACACTCTTACTTTTCTTATTAAAACTACAGCTATATTATGCCTATTTTTAAAACATCACTGGCATTTATAGAATAATTTACCGAAATACTAATGTAGTTATTCTGCGATGATTTCTCTGCATATTTAATCTTTTAGTGCTTACCCGCTCCACTCGCGCATAGAAATGTTATATTCAACATTTTATATTTGGTTACTCAGAAATTGGCGGATGTAGTTACTTTAGTCGCGGATTACTTCAATATTTCTTTTTAAATGGTTTACAGAGCTTGGAACAAATATCTAGGTTGGAGCAAAGAACTCATTTTTAATCGCTTGAGTTTTGGCCTACTGTTATTATTAGCTAGTATGGTAATAGGTCAACTTGGGTATACTATCGTTGAGGAATATTCTGCTATTGACGCCTTTTATATGACAGTAATTACGCTCTCTACAGTTGGCTTTACTGAAGTGCGCGAACTTTCAGATGCAGGCCGTATCTTTACCAGCTTTTATATTATATTTAATTTAGGAATATTTGCCTACGCTGTTGGTACCATTACTTCTTATTTTGTGGAGGGAGAGTTTGCCGAACTGTACCAGCGTTATACCATTGGTCGCCAAGTGGAAAGATTACGAAATCATGTTATAGTATGTGGACTGGGTCGGAATGGCTCTCGTACTTGCGAAGAGTTACAGAATAGCCAACATCCATTTGTACTAGTTGAGCTTAAGCCAGACCTCGTTGAGCAGTACGCGACCAATAACGAAATTCAGTACGTTATTGGCGATGCAACCGCTGATGAGGTATTACTAGCAGCGGGTATTGAGCGAGCTGAGGCTATTATCACTACCCTTCCCCGCGATGCAGATAACGTGTTTATTACGCTAACCGCCCGGGAGTTAAGTCCGAACGTTAAAATTATTGCTCGAGCTACTGACGAGAGTTCCGAGAAAAAGCTCTATCGAGCCGGAGCCGACCAGGTAGTAATGCCCGATGCGATCGGTGGAGTTCATATGGCTCGCCTTATTACGCAACCCTCGGTTATTGAGTTTCTAAATATTTTATCAGGAACTGGCGCCAATAGTTTAAAACTAGAGGATATTATGTATGATGAGCTTCAGAAGCCTTATCAGGGTAAAACACTGCGCGAATTGAATATTAGGCAACATACTGGGGCCACTGTTATAGGATTTCGCCATCAGTCCGAACGATTTACGTTCAATCCCCACGGCGACCTAAAATTTGAGATAGGCGATACCATGATTATTGTGGGAACCGAACAAAATCTCCAGGCATTCCGAGACTATTATACCTAATATTAATGATTGATAAATAATGGGCAGTTGACAGTTGATAATGGAAACCGGAAAAATATGACTGTGGACTGTGAACCAATAACTAATTAGCAATTGAGCAATCAGCTAAATTTAGGATTTATGACCGCCGAAGAAGCCAAAAGTGCTATAGAGCAGCTTAGTGCCAAGATTCGCCATTATAATCATCAGTATTACCAGAATAGCGTTTCGGAAGTTTCGGATTATGAATTTGATCAGTTATTGGAGCAGCTTGTTCAACTGGAAGAGCAGTATCCTCAGTATCGCTACCCTGATTCACCAAGCCAGCGAGTGGGCGGTACGATCACCAAAGATTTTGAGCCGGTTTATCATACCTATCCAATGCTCTCGCTGAGCAATACTTATTCTGAAGAAGAATTAACTGAATTTGATCAGCGAGTTACTAGATCCTTACCAGCGCAAGCATATGAGTATTTTTGCGAACTAAAGTTTGATGGAGTAGCTATTAGTCTTCGCTACGAAGATGGTTTACTTACGTTAGCCGCTACCCGAGGAGACGGAGTACGAGGTGATGATATTACGGCCAACGCCAAAACTATTCGCTCGCTGCCTCTGCGGGTGAAAGCCGATAACTTGCCCCCTACATTTGAGGTGCGAGGCGAGGTATTTATGCCTCGTTCGGTTTTTGATCAGCTTAACCAAGAACGGGAAGCTTCTAGTGAAGCACTGCTTGCTAACCCTCGGAACACCACTTCGGGAACGCTAAAAATGCAAGACTCTTCAGTAGTAGCACAACGTAAACTAGACTGCTATCTTTATTCGTTAGCTACCGACGGAATACACGTGGAAACTCATCAGAAAGCTATTGCCCAACTGGAAAAATGGGGCTTCCAAGTATCACCTACCTACCGTAAGTGTGAATCTATTGAAGAAGTGTTTAGATATATTAATGATTGGGAAGAGAAGCGTCGCGAGCTGCCACTGGATACCGACGGTATTGTAATTAAGGTGAATAGTACCCAACAACAAAAACTGTTGGGTAGCACGGCAAAAAGTCCGCGCTGGGCCATTGCCTACAAATATAAAACACAAAGTGCAGTCACCGTCCTGCGCAACATTACCTATCAGGTAGGTCGCACCGGTGCAATTACTCCCGTAGCTAACTTAGAGCCCGTAGCATTAGCCGGTACGGTTGTAAAACGAGCTTCTTTATACAATGCCGACGAGATTGATCGGCTGGGCATTCGCTGCGGCGATACAGTTTCAGTAGAGAAAGGAGGAGAAATTATTCCAAAAATCACTGGGGTAGATACAAGTAGACGCGCAGCGCAAAGCCAACCAATTCAATATATTACCCACTGTCCAGAGTGCAATACTTCGCTAATACGTCAGGAGGGGGAAGCTGTTCATTTCTGTCCTAATCAGACAGGATGCCCGCCACAAATTAAAGGACGTATTGAACATTTTATTCAGCGCAATGCTATGAATATTGATAGCATGGGCAAAGAAACGGTTGCTTTATTTTACGAGCAGGGGTTAGTACAAAATGCAGATGATTTATATCATCTGTCATTCGATGATATTTATGCCTTAGAAGGGTTCAAAGAACAAGCTACTCAGAACATTTTAAACGGTATTGAAGCTTCCAAGCAAATTCCATTTCCTCGCGTATTATTTGCGTTGGGAATTCGCTATGTTGGACGTACTGTAGCCGAAAAACTAGCCGAACACTTTAGTTCTATTGATCTGTTAGCCATTGCTTCTCACGAACAACTGATTGAAGTGCCAGAGATTGGCGAACGTATCGCCCAAAGTGTGCTTGAATACTTTAGTGACCCCGAGAATCAGCAGTTGGTGAGTGAACTAAAACAGGCTGGCTTGCAGTTCAGCTTACAAATAGACAACCAAAACTCTGAAAATCAGGTATTATCCGGCAAGACGTTTGTGGTTTCTGGGGTATTTGAGCAATTTAGCCGAGAGGAAATTAAAGAAAAGATTAAGTTGCACGGGGGAAAAGTACTTTCTTCGGTTTCTGCGAAATTAGATTTTCTACTAGCTGGCACAAATATGGGCCCGGCTAAACGAAAAAAGGCAGAATCGTTAGATGTACAGATTATTTCAGAGGGAGATTTTCTGGCAATGCTTGATTAATTTAACTGATTAAATAATGTGGTTCTTTACCAAGAAAATTATAGGCTTCCAATTACCTAAGTTACTTAAGGAGAGCACAGTAAAACGCCAAACGGTAAATTACGAGAAAGCTGAACGTATTGGAATACTAATTACACTGGCTGATCATGAAAAGCAAAACACGGTTGATGATTTTATCAACCACTTTTCTGCTGACCATAAAGAGGTGCAAGTGCTTTGCTATGACAGACGTCGGGCTAAGAACAAAATATTTGGCTACCTCCAATTTAGCGACCGTGATATTTCGGCTTTCGGAAAGTTTAAAGCCGAGCACCTTATCGACTTTGTTAATAGCCGCTTTGATTATTTAATTCACCTGGATACTGAGTCAAATCAAGTATTAGATAAAGTCCTAACGCTTAGCCAAGCTAAATGCCGGATTGGTTGCGATATCCCCGAACACCATTCCTACTACGAGCTAATGTTTCGTTCCGAAACGCTCTATGATCTATGTGAGCTAGTTATGCGCTACGTCCGCATTGTTTCAACTTCAGAAGAGGAAGCCGAAGCCTCATAAAAAAAGCAATTCCTTGCAGAATTGCTTTTTTTTCCAATAAGATTGGTATTTACCCTTAGGAGGCTTTGTTCTTAATATCCTGTACTTCTACTCGGATTTCTTGAGCTAGATTTTTCAAATCTTGCATACCTTTTCGTACTCGAGTACCAGCTGCTTGGTTCTCTTTATCGTAGAATTTCTCAAAATCACCTTCTAAAGACATTACCAAATCTCTTAATTCATCAAATCGTTTCATAGTTAGTTCAGTTGTGGACAAAAAAATTTAACAATTATGTGCCAATATAGCCAATATGGCTTAAAAACAATAAAAACTGCAAGATTTGTTGCTATTCAAATGCTGCAGCAAGTTCACTTGTATGGTAAACGCCTGTCTCCAATTTATGTTTAACATTTTCGAAAGCAGTTATTGTTTCTTCTACATCAGCTAGTGTATGCATTGCTGTAGGAATAATTCTAAGCATGATTATATCCTTAGGAACTACCGGATAAATAACGACTGAACAGAAGATGTTGTAGCTCTCGCGAAGATCGTAAGCCACCCCAGCGGCATCAATAATATCGCCCTTCAAAATTACCGGAGTTACCGGCGACTGGGTAGTGCCAATATCAAGCCCACGCTCTCGAAATCCAGATTGTAATGCTTTCACTACGGTCCAAAGCTTTTCCCGTAGCTCAGGATTATTTTTCAGTAGCTCTAACCGTTTAAGTCCTCCTTCTACAAAAGGCATCGGTAGCGATTTGGCAAAAATCTGAGAGCGTGTATTGTAACGTAGGTACCGAATCACTTGTTTGTCTCCGGCTACAAATGCTCCAATGCTTGCCATAGACTTAGCAAACGTAGAAAAATAAACATCAATGCCATCTTGCACTCCTTGCTCTTCGCCAGCACCAGCTCCCGTTGGTCCCATCGTACCAAAACCATGGGCATCATCAACTAGTAAGCGAAATTGATATTTTTCTTTGAGTGCTACAATCTCTTTCAAGGCTCCCATGTTCCCCGACATTCCGAACACGCCCTCCGTAATTACCAGAATACCGCCACCGGTTTCTTTGGCTAACCGAGTAGCTCGCCCTAACTGTTTTTCTAAGTTCTCAACATCATTGTGAGGAAAGACAAACCGCTTACCCATATGTAGTCTCACCCCATCAACAATACAGGCATGCGACTCGGCATCGTAAACAATAATATCTTTACGATCTACCATCGCGTCGATAACAGAAAGAATACCCTGGTAGCCATAGTTTAGCAGCATAGTATCTTCTTTCTTCACAAAAGCCGACAGTTGTCGCTCTAATTCGTCGTGCAAATCACTATTACCCGACATCATTCGGGCTCCCATGGGGTATGCTAATCCCCACTTCTCCGCTGATTTATAGTCGGCCTCCCGCACCTCAGGATGATTAGCCAAACCTAGATAATTATTTAAGCTCCAAGTAAGTACTTCTTTTCCTCTAAACTTCATACGGGGCGCAATTTCACCTTCCAGTTTAGGGAACATAAAGTACCCTTCTTCAATCCTGGCATGCTTGCCAAGTGGCCCCATATCTACCGTAAATTTTTCAAATAAATCCACTCGCATTTGGTTTTAGCTTACTAATCGTATTTTTACAAAAACATATGATCAAGCAAATTTACTATTTATTACCTCTCGTCCAATGCAGATGAGCACATGTTTCGTCTTACAACTTATAATATTACTAAACAATTCCTATAATATTTTATTTTTAGCTGACGAATTTACCTATTAATGATGAAACCTATCCGCCGTATCTTAATAGCAAACCGAGGAGAGATTGCTGTTCGTATTATTCGTTCAGCCCGCGAGTTAAGTATTGAAACCGTGGCGGTATACAGCGATGTTGATCGTTCAGCTCTTCACGTACAGTTAGCTGATTTTGCCGTAAATATCGGATCAGCCCCTTCAGCGCAATCATACCTAAATATTGCTAATATCCTAGAAGCTTGTCGTCAAACGAAAGCTGATGCTATCCATCCTGGCTACGGATTTTTATCAGAAAATGCTGAGTTTGCTCGGCAAGTTAAGAACGCTGGTATTACCTTTATCGGTCCTAGTCCTTCAGCAATTAGTACAATGGGAAGTAAGTTAGCAGCTAAGGCAGCGGTATCGGCGTTTGATGTTCCGCTAGTGCCGGGTACTGATAAACCTATTGAAGATGTATCCGAAGCAAAACAAGTAGCCCAAGAGATCGGATATCCAGTACTCATTAAAGCTAGTGCCGGTGGCGGTGGTAAAGGAATGCGGATTGTAAATAGTGAAGAACAGTTAGCCGAGCAAATGGAACGAGCTATAAGTGAAGCCACATCAGCCTTTGGCGACGGTTCGGTATTTATTGAAAAATTTATCACTGCACCCAAACACATTGAGATTCAGATTGTAGGTGACCAGCACGGCAACTACGCGTATCTATTTGAACGAGAATGCTCTATTCAGCGTCGCTACCAGAAAGTGATTGAGGAAGCTCCTTCGCCAGTGGTTTCTGTTAAGATGCGGGAAGCAATGGGAAAAGCTGCTATTGAAGTAGCCCAGGCATGTCAATACGAGGGAGCCGGTACGGTAGAGTTTGTCGTAGGCGACGATCTACAGTTTTACTTTTTGGAAATGAATACCCGGTTGCAAGTAGAACATCCGGTTACTGAGTTGATTACTGGCGTTGATTTAGTGAAAGAACAAATCCATATTGCCGAAGGGCATCCCCTTTCCTTCGCCCAGCAGGATTTAACTATCCGAGGACATGCATTGGAGGTTAGGGTGTATGCCGAAGACCCAACTAATAATTTTCTACCAGATACTGGAACGCTACAAACTTACCGTCGTCCCCAAGGTCCAGGCGTTCGGGTAGACGATGGTATTGAGCAAGGAATGGATATTTCGGTATACTACGATCCCATGATTGCCAAACTAGTTACCTACGGGCAAGACCGTGAAGAAGCAATTGCCCGAATGTTACGAGCTATCGATGAGTATCAGATTAGCGGAGTAGCTACTACCCTTCCCTTTTGCCACTTCGTACTCCAGCATCCAGAATTTACTTCTGGAAAATTTACTACCAAGTTTGTAGATGACCACTACCAACCAGAGAACCTAATTGAGGAAGTGAGTACTGAAGAACAAATATTAGCTGTCGCACTGGTGGGTAAGCTTCTATCAGAACAAGAGCAAAGTAGCCAACCAGTTGAACCTGCTTCTTTTTCATTTACAAATCGTTATTGGAAAAATAGAAGGTTTGAATAGTTCTGCCCTCACACCATCGCCCAACAAAAGCTAATGGCAGTTATAAAACCATTTAGAGGATGGCGTTATGCGCCCGAGTTGACAAAACAGATAAGTAAATTCATTTCACCTCCCTTTGATGTAGTATCACTCAAGCAACGAATGGCTTTATATCAAGAGCCTTACAATAGCATTCATTTATCGGTACCTAAACCGGAAGATTCTGTCCAAGATACAGCACAGTTGCTTGACCAATGGAAGGCCGATGGTATACTCCAGCAAGATACAACTGCGGCAATTTATACCTATTACCAGTGCTTTCAATTACCGGGGCTCCCCAAGTTCTTCTGCCGAAAGGGATTTATTGCCATGATTGAGGCGGCTTTTTGGGAAGAGAATATTGTTCTCCGGCACGAAGACACCATTCCTGACTCCGTGAATGATCGAGCTAATTTGCTGGAAGCCACACAACTTCACGCTAGTCCTACCCATGGTTTGTACACCGATTCCGAACATCGCCTAGAAGCATTGATGGATCAAAGTATGGAACAACCTATTTATGAAGCGGAAGATTATCAGGGAGTTCGGGATACGTTTGGAATAATTACTGATCCAGAAGTAATTCAACAGTTCGTCGACATACTTGGCAATATGCCTATTATATTGGCAGACGGGCACCATCGCTATGAAGGGTCTCTCATTCATCGCCGGACGCAGATGCAAAACAATTCAAATCATACGGGTGAAGAAGGTTACAACTATCATATGATGTACTTGACCAATACTGAATCAGAAGACCTAGTAATTTTACCTACTCACCGACTTATTAGTGGTTTGCCCAACATTTCTAAAGAACTGATTTTAGGAAGAGCTGCTGATTACTTTACCATTAAACCAATTGAAAATGCCCCAGACATTCGCGAGATTATTGCCGGGAAGCCGTGGGCCTTCGGATTATTTATTGGTTCGGAATGCTATAAAATTCGGCTAAAGCCCGAAGTGTTCCCGATGCTGGACTGGGATTTACATTCTGATGTGAAAGCATTGGAAACGGTAGTTCTGCACCATTTTTTTATTGAAAAAGTTTTGAAAATACCTCAGAATGAGCAATCGCGTTCGCCACATATTCATTACGACCGCAGTTTTGCCAGTTGCTTTGCTAAAGCAGATCGAGGTGAAGTTCAAATTGTCCTGATTACCAATGGTATTAGTATTGAAGAAGTGAAGAAGGTATGCTACAGCGGTAATGTTATGCCTCAAAAATCCACCTATTTTTATCCTAAAGCCATTGGAGGCTTTGTTTTCGGCTCTATTCGCAATGATGAACTATAAACTTATTTTAGGATCACAATCGCCCCGACGACAGCAACTCATGCACGAGTTAGGATTTGCTTTCACTACCCGAGTTATTAGTATTGAGGAGCATTTTCCGGCAGACTTAGCGATAGAGCAAGTCGCCAGATATTTGGCAATAGAAAAAGGCAAAGCGCATTTTAACTCCTTAGCAACTGATGAATTAGTGGTTACTGCCGATACTACCGTAGTGGTTGAGCAAGAAGTGCTTAATAAACCTCAATCAGCTGAGGAAGCGCATATCATGCTTAGGAAGCTTTCCGGACGCTCGCATCAGGTAATATCTGGAGTATGTTTAACCACCCAGCAATGGCAAAGCAGCTTTTCTGAACAAACTACAGTCCACTTCGCCCCTCTCACTGATGAAGAAATATCGTTCTACATAGAAAAATATCAACCCTTCGATAAAGCTGGAGGTTACGCTATCCAGGAATGGATCGGTATGATTGGTATCGTTCGTATTGTAGGTTCCCATTTCAATGTTGTGGGCCTACCGGTTCATCGTCTTTACCAAGAGCTGAAAAAAGTAATTTGACAGAATATTAGTGACCAGATAACTGTGGTCGTCTTCTTTTGAAGTTTGGGTCTTGCAGTCGTTTCTCAAAATTCTCCAGCGACTTTACCCACCCATCATGATAACTAATATTTGCTGATAACTTCATTTGGGAAGTATATTCCGATAATTTAATAGCCTTCATAGTGTATAGTGTTTAGCGTTTAATAGCGTTAGAAATGCACTCCGTTTACTTATACAGGTTCTACATAAGTTGCTAGTGATATAAAGTCGCTAACTATCCAACCTCATGCATTCTTTTCTATGAGAAGTTGGTTATTGAATAGGTTATAAGAAAAAATCATACCAGACATTACATCTTCGCCCCTCTTATAGCTTAAATAAAATTTGCCAGCATATATCAGAATTCCCTGAACTACTGTGTTAACAGGCTTTATTCAAACGCAAAATGCTATTCATCGAAATAAATTTTAAAAAATTTTGATTTTTTTGTTCTAACCAGCTACTTTGCATTACATTGTACCTAACATTAGTTAGTACTTTGCGTATAGATATGCAACCATTACATGCAGTTATGCATCTAACAAACAATCAAACTCTGTTTTATTGTGCAATGAAGCGACCTCCTAACTTCAAACTTACTGCTCAATCGGCTACTTCTCTTTTTCTAAACAGAAAGAACGTTACTGATTTTCACTCCGCTATACGGTACCTAAAGCAGCTGCCTACTACCCAAGAGTGCGTATCTCACGATTTATTGCAAACCGCCCAAGAAGGAGGAAGTCGTTGTTCAAAAACAGCTTTACTAGCTGCTGTGGCTAAGGAAAACTTTTATACCAACGTAAAATTAGTGCTTTGTACTTTTACTGAAAGTCATGAAGACAACACTCTGATTAAGTGCTTACTAAAAAATTATAATCTTCCTTCATTACCTTCAACAGCCTGTTTTTTGAAGTATCAAGATGAATTCTACTCACCGTTTAGTGCCGCTCAGATCGATCCATCATCTATTCAATCAGATATTGAGATTACGCCTATGCAAATTGGCAGTTTTACCCAACGCTACTGCCATCACTTTATCAAACACTGGCTAGTTATAGAAAAGCTACATCATAGTTGGAGTGTCGATAAAATTCGGGAAATAAAGAAAGAGTGTCGCCAACTTTTAGAAAATCAAGCCTGAATAAAATAACGAAACTTCTTATTAGACTCAATAGTGACAAAATGTCATATAGCGATATGTTTTATAACTATTATGTAATTTACTGCTCTTTTAAATAATTTCTTATCAACAAAACACATAAATAGATCGCAACAGATAGGCAATAACTATTTAAAGTAATCTCTTTGAAATTACTATACAACCATAAAGACTGTTTATGCTACAATAGTTGCCAACTTTTCTTTGGTCAGTGGCTTAAAAGCATACTCAGAAACAGATGAATAAGCCATAGACTTTTTCCGATCAGATTCGCTTATTGAGCTACTGAGCATGCTAACCTTTGTAGTCGGGTGATTGCCCCAGAAGGTTGCTTCATAGCGCTCTACAAATTCGTGGCCATCCATTTCGGGCATGTTAATGTCTACTAAGATTAGATCAGGAAAGCGATTTTCTTCCTCGCATTTTCTTAAGTAATCCAATGCTTCCCACCCGCTTTCTTTAATTTCATAACTTTGAATGAAGTCTACTTTCCCCAATACTGCTTCCACAGTAAAGTTGTTAATTTCATCATCATCAATTAGCAAAATTTGAACCATATGAGATAGTTAATAATGGTAGTGACTATCAAAAATCAATATTAATTAATAGTGTTTCTTTTTTAAAATATCATGCTTTCTGTACTGGAGATTTGCACGTAATACTTTTTATTGTTTGAGCAATTACTGCTGTGTTTAGCAGAAGTATCCGTTTGTTAGAAAACAATAACTAATACTTTATATATAAACCTTATGAGTATTTCTTTATTAATTAATACCTTCTTTTCACTTTGAAGGTAAACTACCTTTCAATAGTTAGTGTAAGTTTCTACCAGTATTAGATAATTACCATTGGCCGCAATGACTCACCACCAGACCTTCTTGTTAGCAGAACTATCAAAATAGATCAGATAGCGATACTTCTTCTACGTACTTGTTCAGAATACTTCGGTGTTCATAGCTAGCAATACTAATAACCTTATTACCAATCCGGTTATACATTACCTCTACAAAAAAGTCGTCAATATGATATAAGGTAATTCGGAACTGGCTGTAGGTACGATCTGCCACATAAGTCCCGTAATCCCATAAGTACTGGGCTTTGTCATAAAATGACAGCTCATCAAAGTCGCTCAGGTTTAACATGATCTTTCAGTTAAAGAATCTAATCTTGCGAATTTAACGAGGATTTTACTGTCAAGCGGGTATTCACTCTCCTAATACCTTACATAGGTAAGAACAAACCTAATTAGTAGTAGCTTAGTATGCCTTTTTTAGAAAACTGCTAGATAAGATCCTTTATTCTCCAATCTATGAGTATAATTTTGCAGAAAAATAATCACTGAGTTAGTCAACCGATAGACTTACGTAAGTTGATTATATGCTTCGTTAATTATTGCTCTGCATACCACAATCAAATGACGACTACTATTTGCTGTCGTAGGCAGAAATAAACAGCTCAATTATTTGCAATTTATTTATGATAGTACAATTTCTTGATTATATTTGAGAAAGGGAAATAAGGGTTTCCTATTGTATTTATTGTACCTGTTGCTATTGTTGGTTTTTCGCAACTTTTAAGAAGATAAATTTCCTATACACGCACTCTTCCCATCCTATTGCGTAGTTTCGGCTATTCCTGTAGTATCGGGTGTGGTATGAGTAATCGCTTAGAGTTAAAGTATACTTTGTATTTTGCTAAGATGAATCAAGGTTGCGGGAAATATTACAATTAGTTCCCACACACAACTTTAGACTTAGACATAGCTACATGCATAGTACGTTATTTTCTAATTCCCAACACTCACGTACCTTCCTGTTACTTACAATGGGTATTGATGCTGTTCTGCTTATTGGAAGTTTCTTTCTGTATGCTACTATCGTTCCTAATTACTTATTGGTTATTGCAATATTAAGCTGGTGGATACTACTTCTGCTCACTAATAAGTACCAGCCCAGTAGCGTAAAATTTCCTAGAATTATTGGTAGTACTGCTTTAGCAGGTATTGTACACCTTATTTTTACAATTATCACTTGCACAATCGGTCAGAAGCTTAAGTACGCTTTGCCACTTGTGCAACTTATTCTCCTCTTTTATATCTCTCGCATCATTGTTTTCGCCCTATTGCATAAATTGTACTATTACGCCCTTAACGTTACTGACAATATGTTGCGGTTTGTCATTATTGGAGATAAAGAAGCTACTACTAGCAAATTATTACTTAGTTATCTATTACAGAGTGAAGCAAAGTTTGTAGGATATGTAGATATGAATAGTGTGGGACATCTAAAATCAGATGATTTGCTGGAGCTTTACCAAAAGCTTCTATCGAAAGGAGTAAGTCATATATACTGCACTCTCCCCTTACCACAGTGGACAACTCACGTTAATAAACTGCAACAAATGGCTGATGATCACTTTCTGTATTTTCATTGGCTTTCAGATTTTGGCTTAGAAGATTCACCAATGCAACATTTAGATTTCAGAATGAAAAATATCATGGTATACACCACTCATAAATGAATAAAACATATGACTTTTAAAAAATAATCTTCGTTATGGCTAGCTATTAAAATAAGCGCCAACAGCTAGAAAGCTATTCTGAGTTGACCGATCAGATATATTACTGCCGTAGATTAATATTATTAAAACTTGCACCTAACCTATGAGCTCTATTTACTCTTCAACTACAATTACGTCTACTCTCCAAGCATTAGAGGTTGAGAAAGAACGTGTTATCTTAATTCTTACTCCCGACCTTACTAATATTTGTGGAGTTGCTGGTTATTTTAACACATTAAGGTTGCACCATGGCCCCTTTAGGGTAGAATATTTTGAGATAAATAAAGCCTGTAGTGAGGGGAAAGCAACTAAAGCGTTTAGAATAGCTTTCAACTACTTCCGATTTATGTTGAAAGTTCTTACGAACTCCTATGAACTAGTACATATTAACCCATCGTTCAACAGGAAGTCATTCTTAAGAGACACCATATTTTGTGGAATCTGCTTATTATTTAGAAAGAAAGTAGTTGTACTATTTCACGGCTGGGAAGATAATTTTGAAGAGAGAGTACGAACAAATAGGCTATACAGGTTCTTATTCCGACATACATTCATGAAAGCCGCTAATTACGTCGTACTAAGTTCTATATTC
>CAKZPJ010000659.1 GCA_937138955.1 uncultured Flammeovirgaceae bacterium
CCATTGGAATCCAAGTCAGCGTGGAGGCGATTCTCTTTATTGCCATGCAGATGCGCCCCTCCGCAAAATCCGGTTTGCGATAGTACAGCTTTCATCGCTACACCGTCCTGCTCAGTGGCCCAGTTATCCAGAAAGTTCAACTGTCGCTCACCCAGTAACACTAGCCCTTCCAAATCAATAGTAGAAGGATCGTAGTCGGGATTGTTGATATGATCGGGACGAGGTCCTTGCTGGGGAATCTTTCCAGCGGGACCACTTTTAAACTTACGGTCTTCAATAATAGCAAAATCAACGTCGCCCCAAATCAAATTGGTGTAGTACACTCCAATACCTTGCTGAACCGGAGTAGGATCGTAGGGATCAGGTAGATGAGCCGTTTGCGCTCTCTCTACCATCTTCACGTATTCGGGGTGGTACTTGTAGCCACCGTCGTCAGCCACTTTGGTTTGTGATACTTTGCCGCTTTCGCCCCACAGATTGCCCTGTCCAATATCGTGGTCATCGGGAATACTGATGCAAGGGCGGTCGCGAAACAAATCACGGAACTGTAAACCGAATTTCAGCCAAGCAGCGGTGTGTTCGGTATGGTCGTAAGATTGGTCTCCGGCAAAGAATAGCAAATCTGGGTCGTGGTGATTCACGTTGCTGACGTAGCTTTCGCGTAGCCCTCGGTCTTTGTTGGAGTTGCATGAGAAAGCAGCTAGCTTAATTTCATCTTTATCCTTCGGGTCTTTCCGAACCAAACCTTCAAAAGAAGCGGACTCGCCGTGCAGTAATCGGTAGGGTGTATCCTGGGTAGTATCCCAATCTTCCACTCGGAATAAGGCTGACCAACCCAGATCATTCACTTTCTTTGTTTGCACTTCTTGCCACGCGCCATCCTTTTGTATTTCTAAACGCACTTCCCGGGTTTCATCGGGGTACAGTGGGTACAATTGCGCGCTAAGTTTGAGCGTATTATCAGCTACTGTATACATTCCAAAACAAACTACCTCGCTGCGGTCTACTTTCAGGTCAATAATCGGGTTATCGGCTCGATTCCACCAATCGTTCACCGCGAGCGTATCTAGCTTGTCGAACGGAGCCGTTACCGGAGGTTGCATATCGGTAGCTGCCGTTTCGTCGGCTTGATTACCTCCGCATCCGGTCAGAATAAAAAGAAATAAGGTGAGTAGTTTTAGGCTATTTTGCATAGTGGAAAAGTGGTTATTGTAAGGTTGCAAAGTACAATTCAATTCGTTATTTCCCAATGCCTTCTTGGGATTTAGCGATCATTGAGGAAATAGTAGGGGCACTAAAAACTAAATAGTAGTCCGGTAGTTATTTATATGTTTGTCTATGATTTATGAGAAAAAGAGTTTGGGTTCCTTTAGTATTAATTGCACTTCTAGTAATTACCTTTTTTGTTGGGCCAGTGCCTGATGAACCGGTTTATTCTAATCAGTTACCGCAGTTGCCTTCGTCGCTCACCCAATTACAACGCTACATTGAGCAATCGGAAGACTCAATGCCTACCCGAGAAGATAACCAAGCTCGGATAGTTTGGTACGACTCGGTGCCTACCGTAACTGATTTTAGCGTTATCTATTTGCATGGTTTCGCGGGTAGCTATCAGGATGGATATCCTCTCAATGTGAGCGTAGCTGACTCCTTAGGCGCCAGTTTGTATTTATCACTTTAGGCAGGTCACGGCCTGAAGCCACTGGAGTCGTTAGAAAACTTTAGCCCTTAAGCTGCCTGGGAGTCAGCGAAAGAGGCATTAGCTATTGGACGGCTAATTGGCCGTAAAATCATCATTCTAAGTACGTCCACCGGAGGAACGTAAGCAATTAAACTGGCCGCTGCTTATCCCGAATCAGTACACACCCTGATTAATATTTCCCCCAATATTGAAGACGATCAGCCCAGAGCATTTTTACTGAATACTCCCTGGGGATACGAACTTGCTCATCTGGTATCATTGGACAGTCACCGGAAGATTGAGCACGAACAAGCAGTTGCCGCTCAGTACTGGGATACGATTTATCCCGCCGAAGCGCTTATTAATTTGCAAATACTGCTCGAGTCGTCGATGCTACCGGAAACATTTGCTGAAGTTGTTTGTCCGGTACTCACCCTCTACTACCATAAAAGCTTTCTAGAAGAAGATGAACAAGTGGAGTTAAGTATCTACCCAGAGGTACACCAACAGTTCGCTTCGCCCAATGTCGAATTGGTAGCTTTGGACAAACCCGGTACGCACTTCATTGGTAGTGAAATAAAATCGGAAAACAGCTCAAAAGAGATTCTTAAGTTTTGTCAACAGAAGCTTGGCATACCGCTGCATCACCAAAATAAGCGTGTAGCTAGTAATATTCAGGCAGCGAGCAAAAAGTGAATAGCTTCTTGGTAGCCTTTATTCGTTAGGAATTGCCTGATTTCTTCCCGCTTTCCGCGGTTACTAACATACGATAGAATAAAGTACTGACCAGGGGGTGATATATCTTTAAAATAGATACAGGGCTTTTCCAGAACCTTGTTCGGAATGATATCGATAAACGCTGTAATCTCGATCCCGTATTCTTCCAGCAGTTTTACGCGCTGACGTGTTTTGCGACCCGCGCCCCAAATTACTACTGCTGGGTGAAAAGGGTTATTTTGGCGAAGCCATTCCGCTAAGTACTTTGTTTTAATTTGGTAGAATGCTTCAGTAGAGTACCGAGAATTTGTGCGGGTGAGCCGATTTGAGCTGTCGTGCCAATCGAGTATCGTGTTGGTTATTTTGGTAAAAGTAGCACCCTTCTGTAGCCAGCGCAATACCAATTCGTAGTCTTCGGGAAACTCACCGTTTTGATAGGTTCCGTATTTTTCTAGGCTGCTACGACGAAAGACTAAGGTTGGATTGATGGTAGGTAACTCAACAAACTGATTATCAGTAATTTGCTTAGAAGTAATCAATGTATTTGTCCAATTGACATAATGTTGCATACCTGCTTGTGGAACATCAGCTTTATAAGACACCAGTCCGCTAACGACATCTACTTTAGCATGACGTTCTAAGTAGTGAATTTGTTGTTCTAAACGGCTAGGGTAGCTGTAGTCATCGGCATCCATTCGGGCAATGTATTTTCCTTGAGCAAGTGCCAAACCAGCATTGAATGCAAACGTTACTCCTTGCTGGGTCTCCTGGATTAGATAAATACGTATATCTTGCTGAACGTAGCGTTCGGCAATCTGAGAACTGTTGTCGATAGATTGATTATCAACTAAGATTAACTCCCAATGAGAATAGGTTTGCTGAACAATGCTTTCAATAGCCCTGTTCAGTGTCGGTTCAGCGTTGTAGAAGGGAAGGATGACTGAAACGGTAGGTGAATGCATTTGACAAAAAAAGACGCTGCTTGAAATTAGCAACGTCTCAAAATATTTTTAGCAAAGAAGATTTATTAGCTATTTACTCCGGCTTTTAACAAGTCCGTATAGTTTTTCTTTAATTTATTCACCTTAGGCTTAGCCACCGACTGAATGTAAGGGTTCCCCGGATTCAGTTCGTAATAATCCTGGTGATAATCTTCCGCTAACCAGAACGTATCGTAATCTGCCAATTGAGTTACAATCGGCTTATTATACTTTCCTGATTGATCTAGCTTCTTCATGTATTTATCAGCTAGCTCCTGCTGTTCTTGATTGTGATAAAAAACTGCGGATCGGTACTGCTCACCTATGTCAGGGCCTTGTCGGTTGAGTTGTGTAGGATCCATTGTTCCGAAGAATACTTCTAATAACTGGGCGTAAGTGATTACTTCGGGATCGTAGTAAATCTGAATCGCTTCGGCATGGTCAGAAAGTCCGCTACTTACTTGTTTGTAGGTAGGGTTCTTTTGAGCTCCCCCAGTATAGCCGGATACCACGCTCTTGACTCCTTTTACTCGCTCAAAAACAGCTTCAGTACACCAGAAGCAACCTCCGGCAAAAGTAGCCGTATCTAGTTGTGCTTTTTCCGATTCGGTAAGGGAAGCGGGAGAAACTGTTAATGACTCAGTAGATTGGCTTCCCGCCGATGGGGCAGTACAATACACTGCTGCCAAAGCAAAGAATAATATAAATATGATGTTCTTGTTCATTACTTAAACTTTTGTCTCATTAAAAATTAGCCAGCCTTACTATTATTAAAGCCTATTTACCTAACGATACTAGAGGGGCAAAGTTTTCAGACGGAAACTGGAAACCGAAGGCCGGAGACCGTAAACTACGTAGTATAAGTTTTTTCCGGTTCCCGGACTCAAGTCTTTGGTTTCCGACTCTTACCACATCATTATAGCGAAATTTCCCATCAAGCTTTGGTAGTACAGTCGGGCACGTATTACGTAGGTGTGGTTTTTAATGAGCTTATACCGAATATGAGCGTTATAATCCTGACCGCTATCGTCATCGCCTTTGCGATAGCGTAGTTCGCCGTCTTCATCTTCAAAGAGCACCAGAACGGTATCAGAGTCGCCGAAAGTGCGGATGCTATAATAGCGAGTAGACTTCGGGCGAATAACGAAGTTAACCTGCTCACCGGGTTGTATAAATAAGCGTTCTGACTTGAATAATTGTAGTTCATCCATCTCTTCCTCCTGAGGCGGATAAAACGTTTTTATCCACTGAATATCTCGTTCGGAAAGCCCATCCTCAGGAAAAATACCATTACGGAATTCGTCCGGTTGCAAAATAAGTCCAGGTCCGAAGGGGTAGTGCATGATAGAGTCCGGGTCCCAAACCGAACCTTGCACGGTGTTAGGGTCAAGTTTGCGAATAATGTTGTGAAACGTTTGATCTCTCGACCAGTTATTGGGCGGAGCGGCTAGTGC
>CAKZPJ010000660.1 GCA_937138955.1 uncultured Flammeovirgaceae bacterium
ACTCCATGGGTACGCTGGACAGCAACCTGGACTGGATTCTGGCCCACCCGACCACCTACGTGCGCATCGAGGGCCACTGCGACGAGCGGGGCAGCGAGGAATACAACAACTTGGTACAGAACAGCAAATACGTCAAGTGGGAGAATTTCGGCATGGCCGAAAGTGGGCACATCTTACTACAGGATCATGGCAACCTGGTGTATTTCAAAAACATCAAAGTGCGGGAATTGCCAGCCTCTTAAATAAATAGTGTTACAGTATTTTAGTGCTATAGTGTTTCGGTACCAAAGATTATACATTAGTTTATCAATCCATAACACTTTAACACACTAACACTATATTTATGTCGCTTCAATTGCGGTAAGCGTTTTTCGAAGAGTGATTTCTGTCGTGTCGATCTGCTGAACGTAGCTCTCTCACTGGTAACTTTGTTGTTCTTGGTTCGCAGTATCTACTGAGTAGTTATTTGAATGATTAATGTATTCACCCATCATTACTCATTAATCATCCTTCAATAGCAATTCCCATTTTCTCCATCAGCTTACTGGCGTTGAAGCTGCGGCAAACGCCGTCGTGTAACCGATAGTCAAAGTGAATTTCGTCACCCGAAATGGTACTGGTAAAATTGTAGTTGCGTAGCTTGGGCAGTTCATCCGCTAATTTTCCTAATTCCAGATCGTGGGTAGATACAAAACCGGAAGCATCCAGTTTGCCTAGTTGTTTAATCAGTGAAGCGGCTCCGTGGTGGCGGTCGTGGGAGTTGGTTCCTTTCAGAATTTCATCCAGCATAAATAATACAGGTAGTTGGGGAGTTTCTAGCATGGTGAGCAATTGCCGTAAGCGTTGTAGTTCGGCGTAGAATGATGACACATTTTCTTCCAGCGAATCTTGGGTACGCATACTGCTGAACACCTGCATCACCGCTACCTCAAATTGCTGAGCACACACAGGAGCTCCACTTAATGCCAGCACCATATTTGTACCGATTGTTCGTAAAAAAGTGCTTTTCCCCGACATGTTCGATCCGGTAATAATATTGATCGTTCCGCGCCCCTCCATAGCAAAATCATTATCAACCCGCTGCTGAGGGGGAATCAGGCAGTGCCCCATCGCTTCGGTACGGATGCAGTGTCGCTCGCTTGAAATTGTGGGAAATGTAAAGTCCGGCTGGGCAAAGGCAAAGCTGGCAATACTGTCCAGTGCTTCCACTTCGCCCATACTATTCAGCCAGCCTTCAATATGGTCTTTGGTTCGATTTTTCCAGCGGTCAGCCCGTAGTAGCCAGTACACATCTAGTAGAAAAATGACGTTCAGGAGGTGGTACATCATATTACCCCGGGCATCAAAATTGGATAAGATGTAGCTCAACTCTTTTACCGAAGTTGAAGCTGATTTCCCGTTGCTTTTCAGTCTGCTTTGCAGCGATTGAAGTTTAGCGAACCGGAAAGACTGTTGCTCAACCCCCTCCATCATATGCCGATAGGCCTTTAGTGTACTTACGCTTTTATTGGTCTGCTGGTGGACTTTTTCAGCGGCTTTGGCCGTAGTACCGATAATTGCCATATTAATCAGGATCACGACCATCGGCACGTACCAGTGCACAGCGGGCAGAGCAAAAGCAGCAATGATTAAAAGAATTGTCAATGCGCTAAATACGTACTGCACTACCCGATAAGCCCGTTGGTTACTAATTGCTAGAGGGGAAGAAACCCACGTCAGCAGTTGCTGAATTTCTTCCTGCGTAGTATCTACCTGCCGTCCGTGAGCCTGTTGGGTTTGCCGCCAGTCCAGCTGATCCTTAAGTTCTAGCGCTGCTTCTTGTCGCAGTAGGATCTCCGGTTTGACCGCGGGTTGCCGAAGCCAGTCAGCTAAATAGTCTTTTCCTTTGCGGGTAGCACTGCGGTTGAGTAGCTGAAATAGCGAATGCTCACCGAAAACATCCAAATCGCCGGAGTAGGGGTGGCGAGCATCTTGATAAATAGAGCCAGTATCAAATGAATGAAGCTGATAATTTAGCCGATGTAGTTCTTCTTTATTAATCGTAGCCAGTCGCTCAGTATGTTCGTATTTTTGCTTAATACTTTGGTGCCAACGAATGATGAATACAAATCCAATTACTGATCCTATCAATACGGCAATAAAAATTTCTGAAAGCCGGGCATTCGCCAGATAAACAATGCCAATGATCGCTACTACAAAGAAAACAATGCGAAACGCGGAAACCTGATTGTACTTCTTTTGCAGAGTTTGGGCTTGCTGCTGAAATTCAGAAAATCGGCTCTGGAATAGTTCTTCTACTGACTTCTTCATGTTGATTATTAATTGCCTTGTCTTTTGATATGGCTGCTTAACTTTTTGGGGTTAGTCATTTTGGGTGGTACAAAATGCTAGGATTGATCTTTTTTAAAGCGTCAACTAATCCAATTTTGTCTTTCGGAGAAATTATTATAGAACAGTGTTCACTGTAAAAGATCTCTATTCTATCTAACGATGAGGCAGGTGCCGAGATAGGGTTTTGTGTTTTTACAATACGTGTAATTGAGTCTATGGCGACTGGCTCGTACTTTACAAATCTACTCTTTGCAATAAGATAACCATCGTCAGTGATCACATACGTTATTCCTAATAAAACATACAATACAAATGCATAGGTTGCAATCAGAATTAGGCTGAGCGTAACAATAGCCTCTACTGGAGCACCGTCTACTACTGCCCAAATAGGAATTGCTGCGAAAATTAATGTGATCGGTATTAGTAGTTCGTACCCAACTTTCGATTTAAAAACCCGCATTTGCTATTCTTAGGTAACCTTTATCATCTACGTAAAATTGCTCTTAAGTTTCCGAAATCCATCCGCTATTCCCAAATCTTGTTGTATCTTCACGGTTCTGAATATTTCATTTATGTCTTTTTCTACTTCTACCACCGAAGCCGTGCCAACTAATCTCGCCCCGCAGGGAGTTGATCTGGAACAGGTTTGCCAGCAGTTTGGCACCCCGCTTTACTTATACGATGCCGATGTCATTATTCGTCAAATTGAGCAGCTGAGAAGCGCTTTTACGTACCCTAAAGTAAAGTTCAAGTATGCGGCTAAAGCCTTAACCAATATTTCGGTTCTCAAGCTCATTCGCCAACAAGGTATTGATCTGGATGTAGTTTCTATTGAGGAGGCACACATTGGATTGAAAGTGGGCTTTTCGGCTCAACAAATTATGTATACGCCTAGCGGGGTGCCATTCACTGAAATTGATGAAGCTATAGCTTTGGGAGTGCAGATGAACGTGGATAGTTTACCATTGCTGCGCTACATCGGCAAACAATACGGTAATTCGGTTCCTTGCTGCATTCGGTTGAATCCGGACATTCGGGCTGGTGGACACGATAAAATCTCTGTTGGTCACAACGAATCTAAGTTCGGTATCGCGCTATCGCAGCTAGACTTGGTAGTCGATGTTGTGGAGCAGTACGGGATTGTGATTAATGGCTTACATATTCATACGGGTTCGGACATTAAAGACCCTGAAGTATTTGTCGAGGGTGCCAAACGCTTGTATGCCGCTGCTCAGTATTTTTCAAATTTGCAATATATTGATTTTGGTAGTGGTTTCAAGGTAGCTTACAAAGAAGGCGATATTGCTACCGATATTCCTCCGTTAGCTCAAATTATGGAAGAGTCTTTCCGAGAGTTCTGTCAAGAGTACGGACGGGAATTAGAGATGTGGTTTGAACCAGGGAAGTATATTGTCAGCGATAGTGGTTATCTGTTGACGAAAGTCACGGTTGTAAAGGAGAATCCGGGAATAAACTTCGTTCACGTAGACACTGGGCTGAATCACTTATTACGTCCCATGATGTACGATGCCTACCACGAGATCGTTAATATTACGAATTCGGTAGGACCGCTTCAGCCGTATCAAGTGGTAGGTTATATCTGCGAAACTGACACGATTGCTGAAAACCGAATGCTACCTCAGGTGCGCTCGGGCGATGTTTTAGCGATAAAAAATGCAGGAGCTTACGGTTTTAGTATGGCCTCTAACTACAATTCTCGGTTGCGGCCCGCTGAAGTACTAGTATATCAGGGCGAAGTTAAACTAATCCGCCAGCGAGAAACACTGGATGATATTCTACAAAATCAAATAGAAATATCTCTATGAACACGTGTTCATTTTTGGTAAATAACCTGTATTGCTACTTGGAAAAGAGTCTGCGTAAAAAATCCCCCCAGCCCCCTTTTCCTAAGGGGGAGAGCAAAAACGTGGTTTCTTTCCTTAGAACAAAGACATTGGGTAATTTTAAGAACGAAAGCAATTCCCCCTTTTTTAAAGGGGGTAAGGGGGATTTAAGGAATCTAGCATTAATACTAACCTTCTTCATTCTATCAGCAACTCCAACGCAAGCCCAAGAAAAATTTCGTTCGTTTAATATTGGGTTTGGCTATACTTTACCCAAGTTCTTTGATCAGAGCTTTTCTTCGCTGCGCTACCAAGGACATGCCGCTTCGGTGGCAGGTGGACTTCACTTTCGCAAAGATAGTAGCACGCTGGAGCATATCGATTTACGATTTGACTACGGCCAGATGTCGGCTTTTGCTTTTGAATTCGCCGATGTCAATTCCTTCCGCATTGAAGGAAATTACAGTTACAAAAAACGAATTAAAGATCTTTGGCAAGATCGCCTTCAGTGGTTCGTAGGTGGTTCAATTAATACGCTTTATACGCTATGGGACTTCTCGAGCTTTAGTAATAATTCGTTTAATACCAGTCTGTACATATCGCTTAGTCCCGCTACCTCGCTGGTATATCCGTTCAAACTCTGGAATCGCCAATTCCGAGCTACATATTCAGCTTATTTACCGCTGCTGACCTTTGCCGTGCGCCCATCCTACGGTACTACTCGTCTGCCGGGTTTCTTGGACAATGAACGAGAAGAGCCTGTTGCTCAGTTTTTTGAAAGTGGCTCAATCACTAGCTTGAATAAGTTTTTTCGCTATAGCAATACTTGGTCACTAGAATATTTTCTGTCGAATCGTAATCGACTGAGATTAAGCTACGAGTGGAATTATGTGCGCTACAGCGAACCTCGGTTGGTGCAGGCGGCTTCGCATAATATAGTTATTGGAACCATGTTTAATTTTTAGCATGATGAAGTTAGCAACCGGATTTCTAATCGCCCTAGCCAGCCTATTGGTCTTTGCTTCTTGTGAAGAAGCTTTTATTCGTGATGAATACGATGATAATGCGGTAGACGTCTTTAACTCAATGTGGACGACCGTAGACGAAAACTACTCATTTTTTTCTTACAAGAATATTGATTGGGACGCGATATACGATATTAACCGCCCCCGAGTTGAAGATGGCATGCGTCGCGATTCACTATTTAATGTGCTAGCCGATATGCTGTTTCTACTGCGCGACGGGCACGTGAACCTCCAAGCGGGTTTCGACTTATCGCGTAACTGGGAGTGGTACTTAGATTTTCCTCAAAATTTTGATTTTACTACAATTGAGCGCAATTATCTGGGCGACGATTATGATATTACCGGACCATTTAAGCACCGAGCTATTGATTCAGTCGGCTACATCTACTACGAAAGCTTTGAAGACGACTTCAGCGAATCAATTATTGATTACTTAGTTACGCTGTACGCCAGTCGAGTAACCGGTAATGACGATACGCTAATCTTTAAAGGGCTGATTATTGACGTGCGGGACAACGGTGGCGGCAGTTTAGGCAATGCCAATACCTTAGCTAGCCGCTTTGCGGACGAACGTCGCCACGTACAGAATTGGCAATATAAAGACGGTCCCGGCCATAATGATTTCACTGATCCGGTGAAAAAGTTTATTGAACCCGAAGGTGATTTTCAGTATAACGGCCCCGTAGTAGTGTTAACTAACCGTTCCTGCTACAGCGCTACTAATTTCTTCGTGCAGATTATGAAGAATTTTCCCAATGTTCAGGTTATGGGCGATAGCACCGGAGGTGGGGGCGGTCTACCTATTAATCGCGAATTGCCGAATGGTTGGACCTATCGTTTTTCTTCAACAGTTACTACTACCGTGGCTGGCGAAAATATTGAAGGGGGGGTTGCCCCAGATCTGCGCGTAAATATCACTGAAGAGGATCGCGCCGCTGGTCGAGATACTATCTTAGAAGAGGCTATACTACTACTAAAGAGTCTTTAATCTGCAACAAAATTAGAGTTCGTAAGTCCATTATTTAAAATTTGAAATAGAGAGATATAAAATGGGGAAAAATATTTCATTAATTTCATATTTCAAGTCTCACATCTTCTTCGGGACGTTAGCTCAGTTGGTTTAGAGCGCTGCCTTGACAGGGCAGAGGTCACTGGTTCGAATCCAGTACG
>CAKZPJ010000661.1 GCA_937138955.1 uncultured Flammeovirgaceae bacterium
TTCTAGCCGG
Organism: uncultured Flammeovirgaceae bacterium; assembly: GCA_937138955.1. Taxonomy (GTDB): domain Bacteria; phylum Bacteroidota; class Bacteroidia; order Cytophagales; family Cyclobacteriaceae; genus Tunicatimonas. Next base: position 11 of record CAKZPJ010000661.1, read on the forward strand.
TTTACTTCCCCCCACCAAAGGAAACGTCCATTATTACCAGCGAGAAAAGGCCATTGATGAAGAAGTTATCTTCCGACACATTAGTATGTCAGCTCCATATATGGAACTCATCGAAGAGTTTACGCTGGAAGAGTTCCTAGACTTTCATACCACATTGAAGCCGCTCAAGCCAGAAGTATCTACTGATCAATTATTAGAGCGAACGGGTCTAACTGATGCCCGCCAAAAATACATTTATCAGTTTTCTTCCGGAATGAAGCAACGACTTAAATTAGGGATTGCGTTCTATTCACAGAGTACCGTACTGTTGCTTGATGAGCCTTGTTCTAATTTAGATCAGCAAGGAATACAGTGGTATCAACAGGAGATTAAACAGCATATTGCCGAAAGACTGGTGGTGATTTGCTCTAATCAATCGTTTGAGTACGATTTCTGCGATCAGATTGTCGACATTACACAATTTAAACGCTAACCTCACAGTTAGAAATTACAAATGTATTCTGTGAGGTTATTAATTCTCAGCCAATGACTCGATCAACCAAACTATTCCTGCCGCTCTTGATAATGCTAGGCAGCGTATGGGGCTGCAAGGAAAATAACGGAACTAATGGTGGCGACGAAGTAGCGACCGGCCAAGCAATTGCTGGAACTTGGTTTGTTCGCGATACTACCGATGCTATAGTCCCCCAGACCGCTCCCGACGGGGTTGAAAAGCAGGTAGAAGCTGGCGATTTTGCCGGATTCCGAATAACGATTACTCCTAGTTTGAGCGAAGTGGCCTATATCACCCAGGGTACTGTCAGTCCGGCAATATTCCCCCCCCAGGGCACACTGGTGGTTGAAGAGTCTGATGATTTTACCGCAGGGGCTGAAGTAATCCGCCAGCCGGATTTGGTTCCCATGACTATTCAATTATTTGAAGCCGATACTGCTTACATAGAAGTAAATTTTTCAGTAGGCCGCGATAGTAGTATTCCAGCCAGCAACAGTCGCCGGGCCGGTATTTCGGGGGCATATCAGCTGACAATGATTAAGCAGCAAACGCAGTAGTTCCACTATTCTGCTTATATTTTCATACCTTGAAACTGAGTAGAATATCCCGAAAAATCTCTATTTAATTTGCTGTCAAATTATTGTTTTCCAACCAACGGATTTTCGCTGATTGCCATTGGCCGAGATAATTACGTCTTGCATCAGCCCGATTTTGTTGATGGTCTTGAAAAGTTTGTGTACCAAGCATTGTATACCCTTGCTGAAGGAAAGGTAGATTTGTTTGAGAAAAGTACTATTCAATATCTCACCCAAAACCTTCATAATGGAGAGCAACTCTGCCAGGAATTAACCGATACTGACTCGCTTCATTCGTTAGCATTAGCGGAATTCTTACTTAGTGCGCTAGACTCGGTGCGCTATTATCAGAAACTTAGCTCTATCAGTACTGATTATTGGCCGAGATTAAGCCGGATACCACTGCATGTTCCACTTCTGGTGAATAGCCGCTTGGATTATGTCAAGCGAGGGTGGCACACATCGTATCGAACAACTGTGTTCTTTTTTAATAAGGATTCAATGCAGCGAGTTAAGCAAAAGAGACGGGTTAAATGGCATAGCTACACCATGAAACGCGGAGCTTTGCTTTTTTGCTTGGATATGGTCAATATTTTGCGTCGGAATATAACCCAATTTTCACCAGCTAAAGCATCGAATATTTATCAAGACGGGTTCCTGAAGAATCTTATCTATTTAGTAGACATTACTAACCCACAAATCAAACGTCTTTCTAAACGGCATAAGACAGCCTTGCTAGAATTATATGATGTAGGGATTGATTTAATCGAGTACTATCGGAAGAGAGATGACGGAATTGCTTCTTTTATCTCACTCGAGTATCGGTTATAGTATTCAATAAGTAGACAGTGAAAATTATCTTTAATGCAGATAAGCCAGCGTAACCCCGGCTCCGCCGCGCTCGATATGTTCTTCCTGAAAGTGGGAAACGGAAGGGTGAGTGTTAAGATAGTTACGCACTACTTCGCGCAACACTCCGTTGCCCTTGCCGTGAACAATGCGTAGCTCGCCCGCTCCGAACATAGCTGCTTCATCTACCCAATTTTCCAATTGCGGAATAACTTCTTCGGCTCGTTTCCCGCGCAGATCAAGGCTGTTGCTAAATTCCGCTCGTTTTTCGTTCAGATCAATGCCCCGAGTGCTGGAGGTAGTCACGCTCTTTTGTAGCTTTTTTAGCGACTGCTTAGCTATCTTCTCTAACCGGTTCAGCTTCACATTCGATTTGAGCGAACCAATAAGAATTTCAGCCTGACTATTTCGCAGGGAAAGTACTTCTCCGATTGCTCCATTATCTTTTACTCGTACAGCATCTCCTACCTGAATGGGTCCGTCTTCTCTGGTAACCTTGGTCTTTTTTGGACGAGGCTTCACTTCTGATTTTTTAGGCTTTACTTGCTGCTTCCAATCTTCTAATTCTTGCCGAACCTGTCGGGTGCTTTCCCGCTCGGCGTTCTTCTCCTTAATTGTGCGAATAGTATTCTCAATCCGCTGGTTAGTATTTTGCAGTAGCTGGCTAGCTTCCTGCTTAGCTTCGGCGAGAATACGTTTGCGTTCGTTTTTTAAATGCGCCCGCAGCTCTTCGTACTCTTGCGTAGTGGTAGAGATTCGTTTTTCTTTGGCTGCTAAATCCTGGGTAAGTTGCTCGTACTTATTCTTCTCATTTTCCAGTTCGCTCAGCATTTTTTCGTACTGCACATGCTCTACTCCAACTAGTTCTTTAGCCTGGTTCAGGATAGACGATTGCAACCCAATTTTCCGCGCAATTTCCAAAGCAAAAGAACTACCGGGTTTACCCATTTCCAATTGGTAGAGCGGTTCTAGTTCGTCAGTATCAAAGCGCATGGCTCCGTTTACAATTCCGTCGGCGTGGTCGGCAAACTCTTTAAGATTGGAATAATGAGTAGTGATTACTCCAAATACTTTTTTCTGATTTAAATCGCTGAGAATAGCTTCGGCAATGGCTCCGCCAAACTGAGGCTCGGTTCCGGTACCGAATTCATCAATCAGGATAAGCGTTCGCTGGTCGGCCATCTTCACAAAGTAGTTCATGTTCGTCAGGTGCGAACTGTAGGTACTCAGATCATTCTCCAGTGATTGCTCATCGCCAATATCAATAAAGATACTTTGAAAGATTCCGGCGGTAGATCGCTCATTCATTGGCGCTAGTAAGCCACACTGGAGCATGTACTGTACCAAAGCGACTGTTTTCAGGCAAATTGATTTCCCCCCCGCATTGGGACCAGAAATAACTAGAATTCGCTGGTCAGGGCGTAGCTCAATAGTGAGCGGTACCACAGGTTTATTTTG
>CAKZPJ010000662.1 GCA_937138955.1 uncultured Flammeovirgaceae bacterium
ACATGAAAGAAGTTGACAAGTAATTACTAAAATGTTAATAATTTCTTCTTGTTCTTTAGTATGAAGTTTTCCGTAACCAGTAGCCGGAGATGCACTGGGCTTGCGAGATATTAATTCAATTTCAGTTTGACGGTAAGTACGCAATAAGTACGCCCAAGCTCCCATGTTCTCGGGTTCTTCTTGCACCCAAAACACTTTCGCATTTTTGTAGCGCATGAGCATTTTGGTAAACTGCTTTTCAGGAAACGGATGCAATTGCTCCAGACGGACAATAGCTACATCTTTTCGTTTTTCGCTTTCCTGACGCTCTAGCAGATCGTAATAAACCTTACCTGTGCATACTAGCACCTTTTTTACCGATTTCGCAGTTTTAATATTCGGATCATCGATCACCTCTTGGAAGGCACCTTCGGTAAATTCTTTGATAGGTGAAACCACCTTGGGGTGACGCAGCAATGATTTTGGTGACATTATAATTAGGGGCTTACGAAATGACCAAGCTAGCTGCCGTCGTAGCGCGTGGAAAAAGTTAGCAGGTTCGGTAATATTCGCTACTACAATATTCAGGTCGGCACTAAGTTGTAAAAAACGCTCGGGACGAGCGTTGGAGTGCTCGGGGCCTTGGCCTTCGTAGCCGTGGGGCAGTAACATAACCAAGCCTGTCATCCGTCGCCACTTAGTTTCGGAGGTGGTAATAAACTGGTCGATCATTACCTGAGCACCATTGGCGAAGTCACCAAATTGTGCTTCCCAAACTACCAAAGCATTGGGGTTAGTCATGGCGTACCCAAATTCAAAGCCTAGTGCGCCATACTCGGATAGCAGTGAGTTATAGATATGAAAGTCGGCCTGGTCTTCGGAAATATGATCTAAGCTATTGTAGGGTTCGTTAGTTTCGGCATCGTTGATAACTGCATGGCGGTGGGAGAATGTACCCCTTTGGGTATCTTGCCCGGCTAATCGTACAATTTTGCCTTCAGCGAGAATGGAGCCATAAGCTAATAATTCAGCCGCCGCCCAGTTAAGTTCTTTCTTTTTAAAGAAGATTTCTTTGCGCTGTTTGAACTGCTTCTCAATTTGGCGGATCGGTTTAAACCCTTCAGGTAGGGTAGTTAGTGCTTCCGCTACTTTATTGATTACATCGGTAGAGATACCGGTTGAGGGTGATTCATGGAAGTCGTCGGCAGTGGCTCTTCTCAAGTCGCGCCACTCTTGTTCTACTGCTTGGTAAGTATACGGTAACGGTTGCTGCTTAACCATCTCGAGGCGGTCTTGTAGCAGGCCACGAAATTCCTTATCCATGTTTTCGGCTAACGCTGCATCCACATCGCCTCGCTCAATTAACTTTTTGTTGTACACCTCCCGCGGATTGGGGTGTTTGGAAATAACGTTATACAGCGATGGTTGGGTGAACTTAGGTTCGTCGCTCTCGTTATGCCCGTGTCTGCGGTAGCACACCATATCAATAAAGACATCGCGATTAAACTTCTGCCGAAACTCTACCGCTGTTTTTACGCAGAATAACACTGCCTCGGGATCGTCGCCATTTACGTGCATTACTGGGCAGTCAATTACTTTAGCTACATCCGTACAGTAAACGCTGGTGCGTGCGTCGTCAAAGTCAGTAGTAAAACCTACCTGGTTGTTAATAACAAAATGGATTGTCCCTCCAGTATGGTAACCTTCTAGCTGAGACATCTGAGCCACTTCGTACACAATGCCCTGCCCGGCTACGGCAGCATCGCCGTGGATCAAGATAGGTAAAATGCGATCATAGTCGCTATCGTAGTGACGGTCAGCCTTGGCCCGAACAAACCCTTCCACCACGGGGTTCACGGCCTCTAAATGAGATGGATTGGGGTTTAATTTTAAGTTTACTGCCCTTCCCGATGGAGTAGTTACTTCACTGGAATATCCTAAATGGTACTTCACATCACCATCACCGTGCGATTGATCCGGGTCAGCTGCTCCTTCAAATTCATTAAAAATCTGCTCATAGGTTTTACCCATGATATTGGCCAGTATGTTCAGGCGCCCTCGGTGAGCCATACCAATAGCTACTTCTTCCACTCCAAATTCAGCCGCGTGGTTAATAATTCCATCCAGAGCGGGGATGGTAGTTTCGCCACCTTCCAATGAAAAACGCTTTTGTCCTAAGTATTTTGTATGCAAGAAGTTTTCAAAAACTACTGCTTCGTTCAGTTTTGATAAGGTACGCTTTTTTTCTTCGTCAGAAGGGGCGTAGTCAAGTAGGGTTTTCTCAGCCTGCTTTTTCATCCATTCTACCGCTTCCCGATCACGAATATAGGTATACTCAAAGCCAATCGTGCTTACATAAGCCTTACGGAGTGTATCAATAATTTCTTGTAGTGTAGCCGGACCAATGCCTACTTCCTCACCCGCAACAAAGGTGGAGTTTAAGTCACTCTCCTCAAGACCATAATACTCAATGCCCAGTTGTGCCTGTCGATTACGCCGGGTTCGTACCGGATTGGTATCAGACTCTAAGTGCCCTCGGCGACGATAATTTCTAATCAGCTTTTTTACCCCAATTTCTTTGTTAGCCGGGGTTTGAGGTGCCGCAGTACCATTGGCTGAAGCACCGTTCTTACCGAAGCGTTCTAGAGAAAAATTAAAGCCCTCAAAAAACTTTTGCCAGCTTTCGTCTACCGACTCGGGATCTTGTTGGTACGATTGGTAAAGTTCGTCAATGTAACTAGCATGAGCATTAGAAATGTAGGAATATTTATCCATAACAGGCAATTCGTTTGGTCAAAGATAGAGTATATAAGGGGTGAGAAAAAATCGCGTATTTGCATACACAAATGTTACTGATTATGAGAGTATTACGAAAAAAGTTTCAAAAATGTTGGCGGTATATGATAGCATATGATGGGCGGAATATTCTATGAGCACGTGTTCTAGAAAAAATAATACATAGTGAGGAGTAACTATATGACTTAGAAAACAGTTTTTAGATATTCCTGACTTTGTAGGAAATAATAAAAAATTTCAAGAATTATAATTTTAATAATCGTAGTTTTCATCGCAAATTGTAAAACTGCTAACCAAAGTTTTAATTTTTATAATAATTTCAATTAGAAATTGTAAATAACAGATATATTGAAAATCAGAGCATACTTATTGAAGCTATCAGCCCTATTGGTTCCCACATTGGGAGTACTTGGGGTGTACTACTTTTTTGCCGATGAAGTAATTTCTAACGAATCCTTAGCATTGCCAGATACAGTTACCGTGCAGGCGGCCATACTTCCCGAAGTAGCAAAACAAGAACCCCATTTTCTTTACGGAATAGAGGTAGACAGCTTTAAAGTAGTTGAAGCCACAGTGAAGCCTAACCAATTCCTATCACAGATACTACTTAACTATAATGTATCTTACGGAATCATAGACCGTTTAGCCAAGCAGTCCCGTCAAATATTTGATGTGCGAAAAATCCGGGAGAACCGAGATTATACATTACTATGTAGTCAAGATTCAGCCATTACGGCTCAGTACTTCATCTACGAGCCGTCTAACTTGGAGTATGTAGTGTTTGACTTAACCGATTCGGTTAACATTTACAAAGGGCAGCATGAGATAGATACGCTGACAAAAGAATTTGCCGGAATTATTGACTACTCTATCTATCAAACCCTTCAAGATAATGGAGCAAAGCCCGAACTTGCAGCAACGCTGGCTGAGCTATACGCTTGGCAATTAGATTTATTTAAAGTGCAGAAAGGAGATCGGTTCAAACTTATATACGAAGAAATTCAAATTAGAGGCGAAGCAGTAGGAGTGGGAAAAATACTGGCGGCACATTTTGAGCGAACCGAATCAGACTATTACGCTTTTTATTACGATCAACAGGGGAAAGAGGAATACTTTGATGAGAAAGGGAATAGCCTGCGAAAAGCTTTTCTGAAAGCTCCATTACGTTATTCACGAATCAGCTCTCGCTTTTCCCACAGCCGATTACATCCGGTACTAAAGGTGCGCCGTCCGCACTACGGTATCGACTACGCCGCACCGACCGGCACTCCCGTGCGAGCGGTTGGTGATGGAGTGATTACTAAGGCCCACTACAGTGGTGGAGCCGGGCACTTTGTGAAGATTAAGCACAATGGTACGTACACCACCGGATATATGCACCTTTCTAAATACGGTGAAGGAATTCGTCGGGGTAAGAAAGTGGAGCAAGGAGATATCATTGGTTACGTGGGAAGTACCGGAATATCTACCGGCCCGCACCTTGATTATCGTATCTGGAAAAACGGGAAACCCGTAGATGCTCTTTCATTAGAGATGCCCTCTTCCGAGCCTATCGATAGTGAGCATCGCGATGATTATACCACTTACATGCTAGAGCTAATGGATCGACTTAATCAACTTTCGTATCCAAAACGGCAATTCATTCTGGCTAATGCCAAAAATAACGTACAAGTAGTAGATTTGGGTGACCAAAGTCTCTAAGCTGGTATTGAATGAGCGATAGCAAAATGTAATCTCTTTATCTTTTTTGTATATTGCTAAGGACTATTAACCAATATACAACCTACATGCTGCGTAATCTTCTTGCCGCTGGACTACTATTATTCTCCGTTCCTGTTTTCGCCCAACAGTTTCCGTCATTACCGATTGCTCAGCGTGTTGATCGGCTCTCTCCTCCCGAAACACCTCTGCGGGTGGTGATTGATACCGATACCTACAATGAGATTGACGACCAATTTGCGGTAGTATATGCCTTGTTTTCACCCGAACAGCTTGATGTAGAAGCCATCTACGCAGCTCCTTTTAAAAATCATCGCTCCAAAAGTGCGGGAGAGGGAATGGAGAAAAGTTACGAAGAAATTCTTCGATTATTAGAACGTACCGAAACTTCTGCTGATGGGTTCGTTTACCGAGGTTCTGAGGAGTTCTTGTTGAGCAACGATAAACCGGTAGAAAGCGATGCGGCTCAGGATTTAATTGATCGAGCCATGAGCTCGGAAAAACCGCTGTATGTGCTTACGTTGGGTGCACCCACTAACGTAGCTTCGGCTATATTAATGGAGCCGAGTATTATAGAAAAAATAGTAGTAGTCTGGTTAGGTGGAAAAGGGCTGAGTTGGCCGTTTGCTAGTGAGTTTAACTTACAGCAAGACGTAATGTCATCCAAGGTGATGTTTGATTCAGGGGTGCCGTTGGTACAGATACCTACCCAGCCCGTAACTTCCCATCTTTTACTATCAATTGCTGAGGCTGAAAAATATTTAAAAGGGCAAGGCGCGATTGGCGATTACTTGTTAGAAATCTTTAGTCAGTACCCCAAAGAAGTAAATGCAGATGAGTACGCCTGGTCTAAGGTAGTATGGGATATATCAGCCGTAGCCTACGCCATCAGCCCTAGTTGGTTTCAGAGCGAGCTACGCGCTACCCCAATCCTGACAGATGAAAAAACCTATAGTTTCGATAACCGCCGTCATCTTTACCGAACGGTCACTTATTTGAACCGAGATAAAATCTTCGGCGATATGTTTCGGAAAATAGAACAACAAGCTAAATAACATCGATTCGTTATGTTAATTATTCAATCGTATGCCACGGCGGTTATTCTGCTAATTATTACCATGCTCTGCTGGGGTTCTTGGGCGAATACTCAGAAACTAGCTACTCAAAAGTGGCCATTCCAATTATTCTATTGGGATTATACCCTGGGCATTGTGCTACTATCGTTGGTATTTGGCTTGACCATAGGAAGCAGCGGAGAACTCGGACGCGGTTTTTGGGAAGATTTACAACAGGCAGAAGGCTCATCACTTCGTTCGGCGTTTATTGGTGGGATAGTATTTAATCTGGCTAATTTGCTATTAGTTGCTGCAATTGATATCGCCGGAATGGCGGTGGCATTTCCAGTAGGTATTGGTTTGGCGTTGGTGTTGGGAGTGATTGTAAACTACGTGGCCGTTCCGGTAGGGAATCCCTGGATGTTATTCGGCGGGGTTTTGCTGATAACCGTGGCCATTGTTTTGGATGCGATGGCTTACCGCCAGAAAGAACAGGGAAAATCAGTTTCAAACGAGGGGTTGTGGCTATCAATTATTGCTGGCGTACTGATGGGTTTCTTCTTTCGGTTTGTAGCTGCTTCGGTGGCTACTGATTTTGAGTATCCGCAAGCCGGACTGATGACACCATATACCGCGGTATTTGTGTTTGCGGTCGGTATTTTCCTTTCTAACTTTATCTGGAATACTATCTTTATGTACCGTCCCCTCAAAGGCGAGCGAGTTACCTTTTCAGACTATTTTTCACAAGGTAGTACTCGCCTACATCTAATTGGGATACTGGGCGGAGTTATTTGGTGCGTAGGTATGTCATTTAGTATGTTGGCTTCCGAGCAAGCCGGGTTCGCAATTTCTTACGGATTAGGCCAAGGAGCTACGATGGTAGCGGCCGCTTGGGGCGTTTTTGTTTGGCGAGAGTTCGCAGAAGCCCCCTCCAAAACCCAACGACTGATCTATGCCATGTTTGCCTTCTTTGTCATTGGTCTAGCCCTAGTCATTGCTGCTCGGGTTGTCTAAGAAGCTGTTTGAGTTAATTATTTGATGCGAAAACAACGGATT
>CAKZPJ010000663.1 GCA_937138955.1 uncultured Flammeovirgaceae bacterium
GAATAGAATGGGAAGGTATGCCAGATGATCATCAGGATTTTCTGCTGCATGTGTTTGATGTAGACGAAGACTTTGTGAAGACATTCGGATTAAAACTACTAGCTGGTGACAACTTTTCATCTCGGAATCCCAACGATAGTGCGGAGTATTATCTGGTGAACGAAACGGCTCTGAAAGTCATGCAAATGGACGATCCCATTGGAAAAACCTTAGAAGAAGGAGAAATTATAGGTGTTGTAAACGATTTTAATTTCAAGGCTGCCTTTGCTCCCGTTGAACCTATGATTCTGCGCATAAGACCCAAGGACTGGAAAAGATTTATCGCTATTAGGATAGCTGCTGGTACAATGGACGAGGCAGTAAGTGCTATTGAGCATACCTATCAACGATTTAACCCTGATTATCCGGTAGAATACCACTTTTTAGATGAGAGCGTCGACGCCTTGTACGATCAACAAATCCGTTCGGGTAAACTTATCAATGTATTTGCCGCCCTTGCGGTATTTATTTCTTGTTTAGGACTATTTGGATTGAGTATATTTTCGGCAGAGCAGAGAACAAAAGAAGTAGGCATTAGGAAAGTACTAGGTGCGACTGTTTTTCAGATTACCCGTTTGCTTTCATCTTCATTTCTGAAATTAATCGCAATAAGTGTGCTCATTGCCCTGCCTTGCGCCTATTGGATTATCCAATACTGGCTGGATGAGTTTGCGTATAGAATTCCACTAGGAGTTAATTATTTTATCGTCGCTGGAGTGGCTGCGATACTTATTGCTGGAATCACTATCAGTTTCCAAACTGTTAAAGCCGCTCTGGCGAATCCGGTAGACTCACTCCGCTATGAATAAGCGAATGATTTCTCAAAAGTATGAGTATGAAGTATTCTTCAGTTTAGCAATTCTTTTATCTCGGTCTTTAGTCTTGGCAAATGACGAACGATTGTACCCCAGATGATTTCATCATCTATTTTATCGTACCCATGAATTACCCTATTTCGCATACTGATGATCTGATGCTTAGCCGATATCTTGATAGTTGCGTCAAGCTTACTGATCCGATTCATTGCCTCGCCTATTATTTCAAGTTCTCGCTCCACCGCTCGCCGGAGCATCTTGTTGGATTGGTAGACGGTAAAGTCTCTAGAGCTCCCTAAATACTCTTCAATAGAAGTAATAGATTCTCGTATGTCAAATAAGTACTTCTTTACCTTATGATCCATATAGCTGCGTTTTTGTCTTATTTACTGATGCAATAAAATACGGGTTTGACAGTGATTTGTCAGTAATCAGATCGACTGGTCTATGAAACAAAAGCTCTAATTTATCTGCCAATGCAAAATACGTATCAGCATAATCTCCAAAACCCATGGGATGAAAAGAAACTAAAAAGTCTATATCACTTTCTTCATCAAATCGGCTGGTACACACCGATCCAAAGACAAATAGAGACTTCACCTGATGCGCTACACATAATGCTTTGATCTGGTCGATATTATCAAAAATTATTTGGGGTGTGTCTTCTTGCTCCTTCATATCAATAAAGATAAAAATTAAACCCAAAAACCTATGCTACGCAACTACTTCAAAATTGCTTACCGCCACTTGCTAAAGAATAAAGCCTTTAGCCTGATCAATATTGTTGGATTGGCCATTGGCATGGCGGCTTGTTTGCTGATTTTGCAGTACGTGCAGTTTGAGTTAAGCTATGATGACTTTCACAAGAATAGAGAGCAGATTTATCGGGTGGCGGCTAATTATCATACCGAAGTAGTACAAGAAACTACGCTGACTCCTCCGACCTTAGGCCCTTTGTTACAGGATAGTCATTCTGAAGTAGTTGATTTTACTCGGCTCATTCTTCCCTGGAGCGGACAAGCAGCTACCAGCACTTTAAGTTGGGAAGGTGCAGAAGGGAAAGAGATCAAGCAAAGTTTTCAGTGGGGTTTCTTTACTGATCCCGGATTTCTAACAATATTTTCCTTTCCTATGGTCAGCGGTGATCGGCAAGATGCGTTAACGGGCACTCATAAAATTGTGCTTTCTGAACGAGCGGTTCGTAAGCTGTTTGGCAATGCTGCCCTGAATTACGAGCAGATTATCGGCCAAAGGCTGGAATATATCAATGAGTATGATCGCTTCTCATTAACTATCTCGGGCATTATCGCTGATGCTCCGCCTAATGCTCACTTTCAGTACGATTTTCTAGCGTCTTATGCCACTTTATCAATGGGCGCGTTCAAAGAAGTAGTTGAAACTTGGTATGGTAACGGCGTTTATACCTATTTGCAACTTGCTTCTAATACTGACCTCGCTATATTTTCCCCTAAAATTGGAGAGGCCGTTGTTCAGCACGGCACTCAAAAGTTTCAGAAAAATGTAGACTTTGAGTTACAACCTCTATCCGATATCTACCTGCATTCTCACCGGGAGGAAGAGCTTAAAGTCAACGGAAATGCCTTGTACATTTACTTTTTCTCAATCATCGCCGGACTGATTCTGATCATTGCCCTGGTCAATTATATTAACCTCACCATTGCCAAAGCCGTTACCCGCAGCGATGAAATAGGGCTTCGTAAGGTGATGGGCGCGCGTCGCTTCCAACTTATTGGGCAGTTTCTTTTTGAAGCATTGCTTATCAACACTATTGCATTGATTTTAGCCCTGACCGTACTTCAGCTGATAAGTTCTATCTCCGTTGAGCTCACTGGAAAAGTCATGAATTATTCAGCGAAGTTCTGGTGGGTAGCTGGACTTTTGTACTTACTTAGCACTTTGTTAGCGGGTTTATATCCTGCCTTGGTTCTTTCCCGCTTTAATCCACTACGGCTACTGAAAGGAAGGTGGTACTCGCCCCGAGGAAAAAGATTACGCCAAGGTATGGTGGTATTCCAGTTTGGAGTATCTATCGTTCTCATCATTTTCACCTTCGCGGTGCTACAGCAGCTACGCCATATGCGCTCTAACGACCCTGGCTTTGATCGGGAAGGAGTTATTGTCGTGAAGGGGCCTGAAAATCGTACCGAAACTTGGATTGAACACGACCAGCAACGATCTACCGTTACACCAAATGATCCTTTTAAAGATGCTATTCTGCCCTATGTCGGGGTAAAAGCTGCTTCATTCTCCCGAACCACTCCGGGCGAACGAAGTAGTATCTGGCCGATGACGTTGGGTGAAGCTTACAACCATAGCACTATTGATGTGCTGAAAACCGATAGCGATTACGCCCAGGTATACGGACTGGAATTATTAGCGGGTCAGTTTGATACCCACAATGGTTGCGTCATCAACGAGCGGACGGCTAAAATTCTGGGGTACGATGATCCGGCGGCGGCGGTAGGGCAAATATTTAGAGATGCTCGAAATAACGAAAGCACTATTCGGGGAGTCATTAAAGATTATCATCACTATAGCTTCAAGTACGAACCTCGCCCACTCATTTTCAGTCAAGACGATTTGACCTATAAACTAGACTCTTACTACAGTATAAAAGTAACGGCAACTAATTTGGAGGCTACTATTGAGCAGGTCGCTGCTGCTTATAAAAAAGCTTTCCCTTACGATACTTTTGATTACTATTTTATTGATCGCTACTTTGATGCTCAATACCAGGAAGATATTCGCTTCGGTAAACTTTTTGGATTGTCATCAGGACTAGCCATCTTAATTGCCTGCATGGGGTTGTTTGGCCTCTCGTTGCATACCGTAGTTGAGAAAACGAAAGAAATTGGCATACGAAAAGTGCTAGGGGCTTCGGTACAAAGTATTACTAACCTTCTCTCTCGAAACTTTATACGACTGATCGTTGTAGCAGGTGTTCTGGCCCTACCCATTGCTTATTTTGCACTACAAATGTGGTTAGCCAACTACGCTACCCGAATTGACCTACATTGGTGGCTATTTCTTCTGCCATTGACAGTGGTAATCTTGATAGCACTTATAACAGTCAGTTTCCATACGGTTAAAGCAGCCTTAGCCAACCCAGCCGATTCATTGCGGTATGAATAATTTATTAGGAATGCAGGATAATCTATTTCCAGCCAGCTTGCTTGAGAATGTTGTTGAGTGTACCGGGGCGTATCTCGTCAGAGATACGATGAATAGGAATGGTAACGTGTCCGGGTTTAGCAGCGTATTTGTACACTCAGTGACTACCTCTTTGCCGCACTTGAAACCAACCATCCCGTTCTATGAGCTTAACTAATTCCCGGGTTTTCATTCAAAGGTTAATACTTCCGCTTCACTGTTGCTTTCGGGAATATTTAGCCCATCTTCCTCCATAACTTCTAAATGAAGGTTGATCGCCTCTTGGATGTTTCACTTCGTTTCTTCCTTTGTAGCTCCAGTAGAGATACAACCGGGCAAATCAGGAACGTAAGCACTGTAGCCAGTGCTAGATTTCTCAAATACCACTAAATAGTTCTTCATAATTACAAAGATAAGAAAGGGTTTACAGTAATGCGTTTGATCAGTGCTTGCTCTCCTATGACTTTAAGATAGTAAATAAACAAATACGATTTACAGTGATACAAAGCTACCTCAAAATCGCCTACCGTAACCTAATTAAGAATAAGGTTTTTAGCTTAATTAATATTCTGGGTTTAGCGATCGGGATGGCTGCTTGTCTGCTCATCGTTCACTACGTAGGTTTCGAGCTCAGCTATGATACTTTTCATCCGAACGCGGATCGTGTTTACCGAGTAGCTTTGGAGAAGTATCAACCAAATGGTGAAAGTATTTCTCTAGCAACTAACTTTAATGCGTTACCGAAGGCAATTGGAGAATATGTGCCTGAAGTAGAAGTTGCTTCTATGTCACACCGTTCAGTGGGTATTTGGATATTTACCCGCAATCAAGGTAGTGAAACCGTACAATTTCAGGAAGATCACCTGCTTTATGCCGACCAGCATTTCCTACGTGTTTTTAAGTATAATTGGTTAGCGGGCGACCCATTGCAAGCATTGGCTTCGCCCTATGCTTTAGTACTCACTGAGTCGATGGTAGCTAAATACTTTGGACAAGATGCGGAAGCAGAGGATATTATCGGGCAAAGTTTAAAGGTTAGTTTTTACTCCTACGATATAGACCATACCATCACAGGGATTATTGAAGATGTTCCTAATAATACTCATTTACCCTTCGATGCACTGTTGAGTTCAACCTCTTTTGAGGCTCTTTATCCGGAAGAAAATTTTGCAGAAAACTGGAAGTGGTACGATACCTTCGTTTACATTCGTAGCCAACCGGGTATCTCCCAAAATCAGCTAAATACTCAACTACAATCTTTACTAGAAGCCAACAGTGAGGCAATGGGTGAGGGGACGGAAGCGAAGAGCAGAATCATTCTTCAACCGCTCACCGATATTCATCTGCACTCGCATCTGCAACAGGAGGCAGAAGTAAACGGCAGTTTTCAGCAAGTGATTTTTCTAATCGTTATCGCATTTGCGTTAGTAATGGTGGCTAGTCTTAACTACGTGAATATGCACACCGCCCAGTCGCTGAAACGAATGCGGGAAGTGGGTATTCGTAAATACGTAGGGGCTGGAAAGCGACAACTGAGTACGCAGGCATTGATTGAGACTGGCTTGATTTTGCTTATCTCTTTACTGCTCACGTTTACCGCTATTCAATTACTTCTACCTCAGATTCAATCGTGGTTGGGTTTTACTAGTCAGGGGGTCAGTTCGTACACTATCCTGTTTTCATTGCTTAGTATCAGTATGGTACTAATACTCATCGGTAGCTATCCAACCTATTTTATGGCTGGTTTCGAGCCAGTAAAAGCAATTCAGGGAAAATATACAGGAAGAAAGAGCTTTCACCGGGTACAAAGAGTGCTGGTAGGCTTTCAGCTCTTTATTGCTCTGCTCGCCATCGTATTTACGTTCATGTTGCACCAACAGTATCAGTTTATGCAGGATCAGTTTTTGGGTTTCGACGATCAGGTATTAGTATTTTCGGCACCTACGGTGCAAGCCGAACGAGGCTCCGACACTTATGGAAAGAAAGTAAAAACATTTAAAAACGACCTACTTCAATTGAGTGCTATTCGCTGGGTAACAGCTTCTACTCATATACCCGGTGTTCCGGTGGAGTATAGCATCAGCCGGATACATGCCGAAGGCCAGGATGCCAGCCAGGCCATTGATATGAACTTTATTGGAATTGACTCCGACTATATCAAAACATTCGGTTTAGAGATATTAGCTGGAGAAAATTTCTTGCCGGAACGACCAGCCGGCGAAGATGCTTATATTCTGAATGAGTCTGCCGCTCGGGCTTTGGGTTTTATCGACTTTGAAGCAGCCATTGGGCAGTACGTCATTCACCACAATAAAAAACATGAGCTCCAGGCAATAGTGAATGATTATCACCAGAAATCTCTTCGAGAGCCTATTACCCCTCTAACCTTTATTTACCGTCCAGCTCGCCACGAATATTTCTCGGTAAAGATTGCGGCTAATAAAACGACCGAATCTATTGATTACTTGTCAGCATCGCTAAAAAAGCACTTCCCGGACAATCCGTTTATCTATTACTTTTTAGAAGAAGCGTTTGATCAATTATACGACGCTGATCAGCAGTATTCGTTATTCTTCAATATTTTGTCATTGCTCATTGTATTCATCGCTTGTCTGGGATTGTTCAGCATTGCTACTTTTTCTGCTCAGCAACGCACCAAAGAAGTTGGCATCCGAAAAGTGTTAGGAGCTACGGTGCAAAATATCGTAGTTCTACTTTCCTGGGATTTCATAAGATTAGTATTAGTCGCCAGTATTTTAGCGTTACCTATTGCCTACTGGATTACCCAGCACTGGCTAGAAAATTATGCTTATCGAGTTGAGATCAACGGATGGTTGCTGCTGCTACCAGTAGTAGTTGTACTGCTTATTGCACTATTAACTATTAGCTTTCAAACTATTCGCACAGCCTTAGCCAACCCAACCGATTCATTGCGGTACGAATAAATGTAGATTCTTTTAATCTTTTAATAACAGTTTGGTCACTTCTTCAACTCATCATTAGCGCGGTAGATAGTTTACTGTTCAGCTCGTTCCTTCAAAGCTCGATTCATAGCAACAAAT
>CAKZPJ010000664.1 GCA_937138955.1 uncultured Flammeovirgaceae bacterium
AGAAGCCGGCAACCACTTGGATTTACCCGTCCTTGATCACATCATTTTCACTGACCAAAGTTACTTGAGCTTTGCGGACGAGGGGATTTTGTGAAGTATTTTGGTTTCTCTAAATTAGAAAGCACATTTTTGCTCTCTGATGAAATAAAAACTGGAATTTCCCTTACGAATCAGTAGCCATCATCTACTTACGTTTAAGATTTTCGCTTACGCCGGAGTTTCTTCGTTCGTATTGGCTTTGATTTGGTTGCTACTTATTACTCCATCTGACAATTTGTTAACGACAACTACACTCCTTATTAGTTAGGGCAGTATTATTATTATATTGGTTCTCGCGCTCATCAGATTCAAGCGCTACCGTAATGCCATTTGGAGCGATGATCACTTGCTAGTGAAAGATAAGTACGACATTATTATTCCGCTCAATGAAGTACGGAAAGTGGAATTGAAAACGGTATACACGAAGTACATTCGTCAGAAGAACATCCGTATTTGGGAAATACCTTCTTTTTTCAGCATAAGAAGGTAGACTTTATTATGCAGGAGTTAAATGAGCGTATCGCTTAGGTCAAATAGGAAGCTACTCGGCGGGAAGGGTCGTATTATTCCTTTCAGAATCGAGCGAAAACTCTTTAATTGAAAAGGTTTTCAAAGAAAGCAACTATGACCAGAACTACACCACTAATCGGTATTTCGCTTATTCTTTTGTGGGCTTTTACACCTGTTTACGCTCAAGAAGCCATCAAATACAACCATAGTGGGCTTACAACCGACCTGGGTGTTGGATTATGGGCTTGGCCGATGCCTATGGACTGGGATAGTGATGGTGACCTTGATCTCATCGTGTCTTGCCCGGATAAGCCGTACCGGGGAACCTACTTTTTTGAAAATACTGGCGACGATCTTAAAACTCCAACATTCAAAAAAGCAGTGCGAATAGCAGATGCGCTGAAAAACGTACAGGTATCTTACGTAAATGACAAACCTCGCATCTTAAGAGGGCGTACAGACGGACCTACTTTAGAATATATAGATTTTTTGGGTGATGATTTCAGTCAGACTAAAGAGTTAGAATATCCAGCAGTGCATGTGGGCGAAGGTAGGGTTCGGGCTAATCAATGGAAGTACGTAGATTTTGATGGTGACAATATTCTTGATCTCATTCACGGGGCTGGCTTTTGGGGCGATTATGGGTGGGACAATGCTTTTAACGATAAAGGAGAATGGCAACGAGGTCCGCTCCACGGATATGTATATGTCTTTCTCAATAAAGGAACTAATTCCGAGCCTGATTATGATGAGGCGTATCGCCTTCAGGCCAACGGTGAGGACATGGACGTTTTTGGTATGCCGTCGCCTAATTTTGGTGATTTCGATAAAGACGGCGATCTCGATATTATCTGCGGGGAGTTTCTCGATGGGTTTACTTACTTTGAAAACGTAGGTACTAGAGAAGCTCCCGCTTATGATAAGGGGAAGTATCTCGAGAAAAATGAAGAGAAACTGACCATGCATGTGCAAATGATCACCCCAGTTACAATAGACTGGGATAAGGATGGGGATATCGATATTATTTCTGGTGATGAAGATGGTAGGGTGGCTTTTATTGAGAACAGCGGCGATCTCAAAAATAAAATTCCTCAGTTCGAGACTCCCGTGTACTTTCAGCAGATAGCCGATGAAGTTAAGTTTGGGGCATTGGCTACTCCAGTTGGGGTAGATTGGGATGCCGACGGTGATGAAGATATCATTGCTGGGAATACTTCGGGAAATATAGGTTTCATTGAGAATATTAGTGGAGACAACTTACCAAAGTGGCAAAAGCCAGACTTATTGGAATCCGAAGGTGAGACTATTCATATTCAGGCAGGCTACAATGGTTCTATTCAAGGACCCGCCGAAGCAAAATGGGGATACACTGTTCTGGATGTAGCCGACTGGAATCAGGATGGATTGCTAGATATTATTGTGAATAGCATCTGGGGTAAGGTGATTTGGTACGAGAACATTGGCTCGAGAAGCCAGCCAAAACTTGCTAAGTTTCAACCGATAAGTGTAGCATGGACAGGTTCAGCTTCCAAGCCTGCTTGGAACTGGTGGAATCCAGAAGGGGAAGAACTAGTCACCCAGTGGCGCACTACTCCTTGTGTTGTAGACTGGAATCAGGATGGACTCAATGATTTGATCGTATTAGATCACGAAGGCTATCTTGCCTTTTTCGAGCGAAAGAAACAAGGTGATGATCTGGTTCTACTGCCAGGCAGACGTATTTTTCGCGATGGAACTGCAAACTCTGGACAAGCCAACGAGAGTGAACGAAATGAATCAATAGTTTTACGATTAAATGATAGAGAGGCGGGTAGCTCTGGTCGGCGCAAGTTAGCCTTTACTGACTGGGGCGGTGATGGTGATCTGGACCTTCTGGCTAATTCGAGGAACGTAGACTTTTGGGAAAATATAGAAACAGATAGCGAGGGCGTGACCACATTTGTGAACCGGGGACTGGTAGGAGAGAAAATCTTAGCTGGGCATACTACCTCACCCACCACAGTCGATTGGAATGAAGACAATATTCCGGATCTGCTTATTGGTGCTGAAGATGGACGTTTCTACTATCTCGAGAACCCCAGATCAAAAAAAGCGAAATGATTTTAAGTAAAATATAAGAGCAATGCGAACCTAGTTCAAACGCTCTCGCAAAAAAGCTATCGTCTTATCGTAAGCATCTTTAGCGGCATCTTCGTCGTAGCGGGTACCGCTGGGGTTAGCAAAGCCGTGGTCGGCATCGTACATGTGAACGTTGATGTTTTTATCGGCTTCATTCATCTTTTCCTCAAAGTCATCTACTACTTGAGGAGTAATGTAGCCATCGTACTCAGCAAAGATACCCAGTACATCAGTTTCGATTTCTTCAATCTGCGCCATCTCCTGCACCGGCATTCCGTAGTACATCACGCAGCCAATAGCTTTCTCATCGGCTAAAATGGTAGATTGTAGCGACCAGCCGCCGCCAAAGCACCAGCCAATGGTAGCAATGCCGGCATCTTCTCCCGCATGTTGAATAGCGCCGTTAATAATCGCCTTCGCCCGATCAGTAGAAACCGACTGCATATATTTTTGGGCTAGCTCTCGGGTGGTAGCCACTTTTCCGTCGTAAATGTCCAATGCCATTACGTGAACATTTTCTAAATCCTTATGGAGCTTTTCAGCTTCTTGCTTGATATGGTCGTTTAGCCCCCACCATTCATGAATGACAAACAGGTATTGATTAGATTCTTCTTTAGCTTCCAGATAATAAGCGGTTCCTTCC
>CAKZPJ010000665.1 GCA_937138955.1 uncultured Flammeovirgaceae bacterium
TTTCATAGGTACACAAAATTAAGATAGTTTCGTGTCCTGATTTATTAACACATCTTACGGCTACTATAGATATTTCATGTAGCTATAAATAAGTACTTTTAGCATCACTCTAGGATGAAAGCTACCTGCACCTCCTCCCTTATACTTGTCTTCTATAGCGGAGATATCTAGCCGATCACCGATCTGGCTCACCGTGCGCACTGGATGATGAGTCTCAATAAGCTCTTCTCATGAAGGGGGCAAGAACACCACCTGATGCTGATGATACTCTTTGAAAACTACCTTATGGTGTGGCTCCTTCTTTTCGGTACTTTGCATGACTAAAGTTAACCAAAAATCAGATCAGCTGACTAAGCAAATGACCAAAAAAAGACCGCCCCAACTTATGAGACGGCCTCTTTTTAACATTGGAATGTCTTATTACTTGTTATCAGTTATCCCAAGGCTTTTGGTTTTTCGCCCGAGGCCCTTTTAAATTTTTCTTTTCCTTTACGGTAATTACCACGTGCTGTTCGCTATTGCTATCTTCCCAAGGCTTATAATTCTTAGCAGCTGGTCCAACTAGTCGCTCCTCATTTGGCTGAACTTCTTCTACAACAACTTCAGAGGCGTCATACCTGTACTTAGGATAATTTTTAGCTTTTGGTCCCTTCAAATCACCCATCTTCATACTTTCTTCATCCTTCACTTCAGTATTAGCAGGTGGATCGTTTTCTACTAATACTGGAAAGTAACTTGTGCCTTGAGCTAGAGAAGTTTCATATACGAATGCTATAACTATGACTGCTAACAACGTTTTCATTGATGTATATTTTAGTTTATCTGTATCTTATTCTTTACAACGCATTGTTTATCAATAGGTTATGAGAACTACCGCAAAACATATTTCGGTAATTATCAACTATCATAAAATAAAATATTATGTAATAGAAATTTAAAAAATAATATTCCACAGTTTCGCTTTATTACAAAATAGTATTCCTATCATGAATGAGTTTGACACTCTAATTTATTTTTGCTTTACATTCGTTGAGGAGGTAGCTGTAGCCTCAGAATAAAGGCTAAGTAACGATCAAAGAATAACTTTGTCATTTTATGCGGTCATTTTTGACCTCATACTACGTTAAAAAGCCTCGCCGAAGCGTTGCTTCGCCTACGTTTTTTGTCTAGTCTGGGATCAAAACTGCCTCCCATAAAACCGATAACTTATTTTTTAACCGTTACTTAAGGGGATTTATCACTTAAGTAGAACGAGTTTACTAATAGCAAAATATCTGTCTTTGTAAATAGAAATGAATAGAATTAGGACAAACGCATCAAAATCTGGATATACTGATTTTAGAGGGTGTAGATACTTTTATAGCTGACCCGCTTTTCAGTATATAGATTAAAAATAGGCTTCATTTGCTAGAAAAGCCATTTGAGAATTTTGATGCGTTTGCCCTAGAATAGAATACCTTTAGCTAGATATATACTAGCCTTTATTATGACCGTTGTCGCTCAGCATCAATGTACGTACTTCGTCCTCCGACTTTCAGGATTTTTAGATTGATTTCTTCTTGGCGATCCTGGTTTTTGGACCAGCGGTAGGTTACTAAAAATTCATCGGGAAACTCTTCGTAACGAGATTCTAACTCAACCGCTGTTTTGAGGATATACTTCATCTTATCAAAAATACTTCGTACCTCAGCTTCGCTCAACTCATTCGCTCGGCGTTCCGGATGGATTCCGGCTTGGTACAGAATATCATCTACAATCCAATTACCTAAACCTGCTACAGTGCTTTGGTTCATTAGTAGTGGCTTAATCAGTCCGGTTCGTCCATCTAAGATTTCTTGAAATGCTTCCCAAGAAACAGCCAGAGCGTCAGGGCCTAGCTTTTTGTCTTTCTGGTAGGCAGATAAACTTTCCGTAACACCAATCCGCCCTAAAATGCGAGGACAGCGGAACGCTAGAAAGAAACCATCGTCTAGTGCGAAAAGTACTTTTGTGAAGCGAGGAGCATCCTCTCGGTCTTTAAATGATCGTAGCGATCCAGTCATACCAAAGTGGACAGTCATCCAACCGCCACTACTTAGTTTTACCAGTAAATGTTTACCAATGCGCTGGGTTTCTTCCCACCGTTGACCTACCAATGACTGCTGTAATTCTTCGGGAGAAACGGTTACTACCCGCGGTTCAACCACTTCTACATCGTTTACTTTTCGCCCAGTAGCGGCCATGTCAAAAAATTTCCGGTAAGTGGCTACTTCGGGTAATTCGGGCATAGGTTACTAGTGTTCAAGTGTTCAAGTGTTCAAGTGTTAATACAGTTAAGGCTCTGAGCATATGCAACAAATACTCAAAACACTACCCATTATAACACCATAACCCTCTAGTTGTTAGTTAACCCTTCTTTGGAAAAAGTAGATGGATTCACACTAGGGTAGGTGTTGTTGGATCGGTCAATGTCGGCCATTTTACCCGAAGGATTTAGTGTAATTTGCCGAATGTCGCGCTTAGCTCGATCAATAGTTAACTGATAGGTTGGAAAGGTCCAGGGCCAGTCTTGTAGTACCGTTCTTTCAATTTCTCCCTCTAAATTTTTTTCACCGCGCATCATTCGCAATGGAACGTATAGCAGCTCCTGACTACCATCTTGATAAGTCACCAGTACTTCTTGAGGCATGGGCATCAGCCCAATTCGCTCAATAGTAACTTTTGTTTTGCCACTTTCACCTTCTACTGATTGTATACTGTAATCAATAGTACTAGTACTGTTAACAAAATACTCAAAGTACCAGTCTAACTCCAGCCCTGATTCTTTTTCCATTATCCGCTTAAAATTTGTTACGGTAGGATGCTTAAACTTCCACTCGTTAAAGTAGCGACGCATTGCTCTGTCTAGTATATCCTGGCCAACAATGTAGCTAAGCTGGTGCAGTAGTACCGCTCCTTTAGAATAGGAAGCCGAACCATAGGCTCGGTTCGTATCAAAATGGTCGGCGTGAGTGGTCAGAGGTTCTTCCAAACCAGATTGAACTAAAGCGAAATACCCCCCGTACGATCTATTTTGCTCCTGTCCGTTAGCTCGTCCTGAGCCAAAGAGTTGAGCCATAGTGCGGTTGGTGGCATAAGAAGTAAACCCTTCGTCCATCCATGCGTACAGGCTTTCGTTAGAGCCTAATACTCCTTGGTACCAACTGTGAAGAAACTCATGTACCGTAACACCTACCAAACTGCGTAATGATCGGTGCCCAGTAATTAGTGTAGACATCGGGTACTCCATACCCCCATCGCCACCCTGAACTACCGAAAATTCCTTGTAGGGGTACTTCCCGAAGTTTTCATTTACGTATTGGAAGGCTTTCGCTGTAAATTCGGGCAACCTTTCCCAATTTTCAGCAAGGGTATCGGTCTGATAAAAGAATCGTAGTAGAGGGCCATCCGGTACTTGGGCAGTAGTGTGCCGATAATCGGGGTCAGCTGCCCACATAAAATCATGGACATTTTCAGCGGCGAAATGATACGTAAGGATATTACTGTTGGGTCGCTTGAGGTTCTCCCCTGCAGGCAGATAGCCATGACCAATTTCTTCGGGGTTCTGTAGCACACCCGTTCCAGCTATTACGTAAGAGGAGTCTATTGATATTTCAACATCAAAATCGCTCCAGATACCGTAAAATTCCCGACCAATATAAGGATTGGCGTGCCAGCCGTGCTGATCATATTCGGCCATCTTTGGGTACCACTGCGCCATGGAGTAACGTATGCCTTCAGCATTGTCGCGTCCGCTACGACGAATCTGTAACGGTACCTGCGCCGTAAACTCCATTTCAAAAGTACTTTTCTTTCCCGGTAAAATAGGTTCATTCAAAGTTACTTCCAAAATGGTTCCTTCCACTTCGTAGCTAAGAGTTTCTCCATCTTGTTGGAGTGAACTAATACGTTGGTAACCAATTTCATCTTCGCCTAAGTACAAAATACGGTCCATCACCCGACGGTCAGGGTCAGCAATAGTGCGCGCGC
>CAKZPJ010000666.1 GCA_937138955.1 uncultured Flammeovirgaceae bacterium
AACTGCCGTGATTTCTGGGAATATGATCCACTTTCCGATTCTTGGACTCAGTTAAGTAATTATCCTGACGATAATCATGAAGGTTCTCTAGGTTTCACTATTGATGATTATGCGTATCTAGGAAGTGCAGTAAGTAGCTATTATAGTAAAACACCGCAAAGCTTTTGGCAGTACCATTTAAAAACTGGTACGTGGAAGGAGATCAATTTGGGATCATTTGATTTTAGTGTCCGTGGAAACTATGATGACACGCCGCATACATTTTACTCAACCACACATGGTTATCATTTAAGATATGTACCTAATGAAGGAATGTTGCTATACGAATTCACTCCGCCTAAAGACTCTCGTTATTTTATAGAGATCCCTTAGCTAGTTCTCTACTTCTTCCGAAAGAAAAGCCGTAGCGGAACGCCTTCAAAGTTGAAATGGTCGCGGAGGCGGTTTTCCAGGTAGCGTTGGTAGGCGGCTTTCACGTACTGGGGGTGATTGCAGAAGAAGGCAAATACAGGGGTATTGGTGGGAAGTTGAGTGATGTATTTAATCTTGATGTACTTACCCTTCACGGCGGGAGGTGGGTACCTTTCAATCTCCGGTAATAGTTTATCATTTAGTTGGGAAGTACTCACTCGGCGTTGGCGGTTCTCGTGAATCTCAGCGGCTTTTTCAATGGCTTGGTATACCCGCTGCTTGGTGAGCATGGAAGTGAAAATAATGGGAATGTAATTATACTCACCTAGCTTCTCGTGAATCCGTTTCTTGAACTGCCCCGCAGTGTGCGTGTCCTTCTCAATCAAATCCCACTTGTTCACTAGAATCAAGATGCCCTTTTTGTTTTTGTGAGCTAGCTGTACAATACTCATGTCCTGGGCTTCTATCCCCCGTTGAGCATCCAGCATAATAATGCTAATATCTGAATCTTGCAGAGCCTGCACACTGCGGATGGTGGAGTAGAACTCAATATTATCCGAAATCTTCGCTTTCTTTCGCAAGCCTGCGGTATCAATCAGAATAAACTCCTTACCGTAGAGGTTGTAGTGGGAATGCAGTGCATCCCGGGTAGTTCCGGCAATATCGGTTACAATACTTCGCTCTTGCCCCAGTAGCACGTTTAGAAAAGACGATTTACCTACATTGGGTCGCCCGAGAATTGCCAAACGGGGAATACCAGCATCCGGATCTTCCTCATCATCCGTTTCAAAATGAGGAACTATTACATCGAGCAGATCGCCCGTACCGCTACCACTAGCCGAAGAAATAGCAAATACCTCACCAATACCCAAACTATAAAATTCTGATGACTGAAAGCTTCGTTCAGCGTTATCTGCCTTGTTGACTACTATATAAATGGGCTTGTCGGTACCGCGCAACTGATTGGCAAAAGATTCATCCAGATCGGTAATTCCGGTTTCTACATCTACCATAAACAAAATGACTGTGGCTTCGTCGATAGCTAATTCTACCTGACTACGAATGGCTTCTTCAAACACATCGTCCGAGTTGGCTACGTAGCCACCCGTATCAATTACCGTAAAATGCTTACCCGACCACTGGGCATATCCGTAGTGGCGGTCGCGGGTTACGCCACTCTCATCGTCCATAATGGCTTGGCGACGTTCGACCAGACGGTTAAAAAAGGTGGACTTCCCAACATTGGGTCGACCGACAATGGCTACAATATTACTCACGGATTAACTGGGTTAGATGCTGCTGCTAAAAGTTTGGCAAGTTACGGAAAAATAAGTCAACAGTCCACAGTTTATAGTCCACTGTCATTTGTCATTGGTTCTTATTTACCGCACATTGTTCATTGCTAACTGCCAATTGATTAGTAGCCAAACCGTCGTAACCGTGGTTGTTCGCGTCGCCAGTTGGGGGCTACTTTCACAAACTGCTCCAGATGCACCTGTTTCTCGAAGAATTTTTCTAAGTCTTGCCGAGCCTGGATGCCAACTTTCTTAAGAGCCTCGCCTTTTTTACCAATCAGAATTCCCTTTTGGCTCTGCCGTTCCACATAAATTTCACAACGGATGCGAATAATCGTTTCATCCTCTTGAAATTCGGTAATCACTACCTCACTGCTGTAAGGCACTTCTTGTTTGTAGTTGAGAAAGATTTTCTCTCGCACAATCTCAGCAGCGAAAAACCGCTCTGGCTTATCTGTCATCGCATCCTTCGGAAAATAAGGCGGATGTTCGGGCAGG
The DNA here is from genome assembly GCA_937138955.1 of uncultured Flammeovirgaceae bacterium. Classification (GTDB taxonomy): domain Bacteria; phylum Bacteroidota; class Bacteroidia; order Cytophagales; family Cyclobacteriaceae; genus Tunicatimonas. The sequence goes on from CAKZPJ010000666.1 coordinate 2,205, forward strand.
TATTGTAAGATAGCCCGAAATACTTCATTAATATTTAATGCTTCCAAAGCTGAAACCAGGATGGCCTTTTGGGGCTGAATGATCTCCTGCCAATACGCTAATTTATCTTGGGCCTGACTTCCTTTTGCCAGATCAATTTTATTCATCACCAAAATAACCGGCACATCAGTTTTCGCTAATTTCTGTAATGATGGATCTTCATCTTCTTTCTTCTCAAATAAGTCTGTCACGTACAAAATCACGTCAGCATCCTCCAGTGCCGTGGAGACAAAGCGCATCATAGATTGGTGCAAAGCATACTCCGGCTTAAGCATACCCGGCGTATCGGAATATACGATCTGAAAATCATCGCCTTCATCCATTGAACCATTCACAATACCCATGATACGGTGACGAGTTGTTTGGGCTTTAGAGGTAATGATGGATAGACGCTCGCCTACTAGTGCGTTCATCAGCGTTGATTTACCTACATTGGGTTTCCCCACAATATTGACGAACCCGGCTCGGTGTGTATTCATTGCTAATAATTTTTACAAAAATATTGTGAATAGTCCGTGAAACCTATAAGTTTGTAATCCGTTTGAAAAAATACATCGCGGGGTGGAGCAGTTGGTAGCTCGTCGGGCTCATAACCCGAAGGTC
>CAKZPJ010000667.1 GCA_937138955.1 uncultured Flammeovirgaceae bacterium
TCAGTTGACAAGCGGTATCAAGCCGATTTTAGCAGAAGATAAAGCTACTCAAACTAATATTAAGCGCTATACCCCGACTTCTAATAGTACATTAGATGATAGCTTTGGTTTTCCGTCTCCAGCGTAGCAAGTAAGCATGATAAAGGCAGTTATATTTGATTTTAATGGCGCTATTATTAATGATGAGCCAATTCATCAGCAATTAATAGAAGAAATTTTGTTATTATTCTGATTAAAGCGTTAATCCTACTGAGAACATGAAGCTGTTGGAACGTATGTCCGTAGCATCACGCAGCAAATCGTTCGGATCAAACCCATTGTTGATGGGGTTTAGTCCGTAACGGTAGCGCACATCAAAGAAGAATGAGTTAGACTCTACCGGAATTTCGGCTCCTATGCCAATGTTGAGTCCGTACTGCATAGAACGGTACTCTGAGCGCACATTCTCGGAACCACTGGCGGTGCGAGAAAACTGGGCTCGTCCGGTACGTTCGTCATCAAAGGCTACATCACCCACAAAGTAAGTAATGTCCTGCGACTGCACCGCGGCCATATTGAACCCAATTGAGGGGCCAATAATTAGCTGAGGGCGAATACCCATAATTGGGGTGGGCAAGCCCGCTCGTAGTAGTACGGGAAATTCTATATTGTGCAACTTTACGTTGCCCGTAATAGCGATGTTAGAGCCATCTACTACCGACTCTTTTAGTTCTACCCGAGTACCGCCCTGCTGCATGTACAGCAACTCGGCCGATACACTCAGGAAGTCGAGCAGCGAATAGGTGGCGAAACCACCCACAGCAAATCCGGTAACACTGCCGGTATGCTGCCGTCCGTCGGAAAACCCTTCGTAGAATCCACTAGAGGTAAGTCCAACTTTAGCGCCGTATACCAGGGGCAGACCTACGCTAGAACCGGACGATTCTAAGTCGCTACCACTGTCTTCGTTTTGGGCTAAAACAGGGGCTACCACTAAGCAAACTGCCAAGGGTAATACTAACATCATCCGACGCACCTTACGCCGTGTTTGGTTGATAAGTTTGATCATACATTTTTGGGTTTAAAGGGTTATTATTTTGAGCTTGAGTCCGGGAAGGAAAAGATGAGAGTTTAAAAGGTTGAATCATTTTCTTTAGCGGCTCATCACAAAACAACAGCTTTCTACGTTAATCAAAACCCCTAAAAATGCTGATTTACTACTTGCGTAGCAGACGGGGCAAAACCTCGGTTTTTTCACTAATTTTGGAAAAATATGCCTAGCAAAATGAAATTTTGGCGATAAGAAGAGATTATAGTATTACTAGAACAGGTACGTATTATTCTCGATAATATTGATATAGTTATAAATTATCCTCATTTTTAGTATTTTTTTACGTTAGTTCAAGGAAATTATTATCAGTCCGATTCGTCGAATTTTTCAGTTTGTGCAAAAACTGTCAAATGTAGTGTTCTTGGTTGTTCTGCTTCTTTTCCAAAAAAATCTGTTGCGTTAGTAGCATAATCTCACAAAGTCGCCTTTTTGAGCAAATTTCCACTAAAACAAATTTTGAGAATAAATAGGTTAATCAATAATACTATTCTTAGAAGTATAGTATTTTTCTAATGGGCAATACTATTAAGACCAGTAATGTATCTACTTATTTAGTAATGTTTTTGGGCTGAATTTTACCTATTAGCCTAACTCTTCTCGTAAAAATTGAGCGGTATATCCAGCCGTACATTGAGCTACTACTTCGGGAGTACCTTCACAGATGATCTGGCCACCGCCGTTGCCTCCTTCGGGCCCCAAGTCAATAATATGGTCAGCTACTTTTACTACATCCAGGTTATGCTCAATAACAAGTACTGTATTACCCTTATCAACTAGCTTGTTTAGCACATCTAGTAAATGCCTAATATCCTGAAAATGCAGACCGGTAGTAGGCTCGTCGAGAATATAGAGAGTTTGCCCGGTATCTTTCTTCGAAAGCTCAGTTGCTAACTTTACCCGCTGGGCCTCGCCACCCGAAAGGGTAGTAGCGTGCTGTCCTAATGTGATGTATCCTAGGCCAACGTCTTGTAAGGTTTGAATCTTACGCAAGATACGAGGTTGGTTCTCAAAGAATTCCACGGCCTGCTCCACGGTCATATCCAGCACATCCGAAATAGACTTTCCTTTGAAGCGAATTTCTAACGTTTCCCGATTATAGCGACGGCTTTTACAAGTAGGGCAAGGAACGTGAACGTCAGGCAAAAAGTCCATTTCAATCAGTTGCATACCGCCACCCTGACAGGTTTCGCAGCGTCCTCCCTTCACATTGAATGAAAACCGCCCCGGTTTATAACCCCGAATTTTAGCTTCGGGCAGTTCAGAAAATAACGCGCGAATATCAGTAAATACCCCAGTGTAGGTGGCCGGATTAGAACGCGGAGTCCGACCAATGGGAGCTTGGTCTACTTCAATCACTTTATCCAGATGCTCTACTCCCTTAATTGTATTGAAAGGGCAAGGCTCGGCGTAAGACCGATAGAAGTGCTTGCTTAGTAGCGGAAACAGCGTTTCGTGAATAAGAGTAGACTTACCACTGCCAGATACTCCGGTTACACAGATCATTTTGCCCAACGGCAACGTAAGCTTTACCTTCTTCAGATTGTGACCTCTAGCTCCCGTTAACACTAGTTTTTTGCCACTTCCTTTTCGTCGCTTAGCGGGAGTTTCGATAGCGCGGGTACCTTTTAAATAGTCGGCAGTAATGCCTCCTTGTTGCAAAAATTCTTCGGGACTGCCAGCAGCAATCACCCGCCCACCGTGTCGCCCAGCTCCGGGGCCAATATCGACAATGTAGTCAGCCTGTAGCATCATATCTTTGTCGTGCTCTACTACAATAACGGTATTGCCCAAGTCACGCAAATCTTGTAGGGCTTTAATCAGTTTTACGTTATCACGCTGGTGCAAACCGATACTGGGTTCGTCTAGAATGTAGAGTACACCCACCAGCTGAGTTCCAATTTGCGTAGCTAACCGAATGCGTTGCGCTTCTCCGCCGGAGAGGGTTCTTAACGGACGATCGAGGGTTAAGTATGTTAGGCCTACATCGACCAAAAACCCAATACGCTTACGGATTTCTTTCAGCACTTCGTGGCCAATAAGCTTTTGACGGTCGGTGAGTCGTTCCTCTACGTTGGCAAACCAGCTTTGTAAGTCGTCAATATTGAGCTGCGCTAGCTCCGCAATATTCCTATCAGCAATCTTAAAGTAGCGGGATTCTTTCTTAAGCCGCGCTCCCTCGCAATCGGGGCAAGTCGTGCTGGTCATGAATTGCTTTACCCACTTCTGCGTTTTATCGGTTCCGGTCTCGCTTTGCTTTTCCAAGTATCCGTTGATACCTTCATAGACCGTATCGTAGGTTGAGCCAGCATATTTTACCGATTTAACCGACACCGGTTTGTCCTCACCGTGGAGAATGACTTCACGGATTTTTTCGGGTAGGTCTTCAATTTTGGTAGTGAACTTTACTTTATGCCGCTTGAGTACCGCTTCCAGCTTCTTAAAAATCCAGATGTCGCGGTATTCACCCAGCGGAGCAATGCCACCCTGGCGAATGCTTAGTTTCTCATTAGGAAAAATGGCTTCTTCCGAAAATTTTTGAATGGCTCCCAAACCACTACAGGTAGGACACATGCCGTAGGGCGAATTAAAAGAAAAGGTATTGGGAGCCGGTTCGTCGTAGGCTAGCCCGGTTTTGGGATCCATCAAATACTTAGAAAGGTGCTGTACATTACCCTCGGTATCATCGATCATAATGATTCCCTTACCGTGTTGCAGAGCCGTTTTGATGGATTCGGCGATGCGGTAGCGGTCATCGTCCCGCACTACTACCCGGTCTACCACAATTTCAATATCGTGGGTTTTGTAGCGATCTACCTGCATCTTAGGAACCAAGTCCATAATTTCACCGTCGACCCGCACTTTAGCGAATCCCATCTTCCGCACTTGCTGAAAGAGTTCACGGTAGTGACCTTTCCGACCCTTCACAATGGGAGCTAAAATAATGAGCTTACCTCCCACGAAATCGTCCATAATCCGGTCGATAATTTGCTCTTCACTTTGTCGCTCCATTTTCTTGTCCGTCTCGTAAGAATAAGCCTCGGACGCTCGGGCAAAGAGCAAACGCATGAAATCGTATATTTCAGTAACGGTACCTACCGTAGAGCGGGGATTCTTAGAAGTAGTCTTCTGCTCAATAGAAATGACCGGACTCAGACCATTGATCTTATCTACTTCGGGGCGTTGCAGGTTGCCAATAAAAGAACGGGCGTAGGCTGAGAAGCTTTCCATGTAGCGACGTTGCCCCTCGGCGTAAATAGTATCAAAAGCTAAGGAAGATTTTCCACTGCCACTAATGCCGGTAATAACGATGAGTTTGTTACGGGGCAGCGTAACGTCAATCGTTTTAAGATTATGCTCACGCGCGCCAAAAATCTCAATCGTTTCCTGATCGTACTCGGGTGTAGTTATTGCTAAATTTTCGGTAGTATCGGTTCTTTCTGCGGTTAGGTTTTCAGTAGCCATGGGGCGTGTTTTGTCGTCAGGTTACGAAAGTCTTGTTTATTTAAAAGGTCAATTTCCGGCTATTTGTTTACCGATCAATTAAGATCTTGACTACTTAAAATAAGTATTTTGGGTAAAAGATTCCGAAAGTACAAAAAATAGCTACAATGGCTGAACGTAGCTAGACAAAAAATTTGCTAACGATTGATAACGTAGACTAGCGGACTCTTGGGAAGAGTATCTATTTGTATTGGTTCACCGTTTACAATCACCAAGATATAAGAATAATACAAATGATTACCCGAACTCCGTTTAAGGAGGGTGTACGACACTATGCAGGAAATGGTATATTAAGGCAAAAAGATACTGTTATGATAGACAAGAAGAAAGCTACTGCGCTATTTTTGGAGAAGTTACAGGCATGGGAAACGAGCCAAGTAAGCCAAACCAGTGGGTATGAATACGAAAGGAGCTACGATGCGTTTGTCAAATCGTTATTTCAGGAGAGCGTAGGACCCTTGAGTAGAGATCGCAATCGCGTGGCGAACCGTCAAAAAAAAGGTAATGAGTAAGTTTGGTGACATTGTGGTTTCCAAGGGGCATATGTTAGCCAGTAACCAGCCCTTTCAAACGTATTTGCCTTCCAGACGCTGTAATAAAAGCAACACCTTCTCTTCCAGGCTAGCCACGCGCTGGCGCAATGCAGCATTTTCCGCTTCTAATCACTCTATCGTCTTTCCTGATTGCATTTCATAATGCTAATAACTTTTTGACTCTTTAGCAATAGTTATTCGCAACCTGAGTAGTTACTTAAACTAGTAACGATCAAAGAATAATTTTGTCATTTTATGCGGTCATACTACGTTAAAAAGCCTCGCCGAAGCGTTGCTTCGCCTACGTTTTTTGTCTAGTCTGAGATCAAAACTGCCTCCCATAAAACCGATAACATATTTTTTAACCGTTAAGCACTAAGACAAAAATACGTTATACATTCCCCCCTTTGTAAAGGGGGCGCAGGGGGATTTATAGCATTGATGGTTCTCGTTCATCTGAGCAGTTAGTATCAATTTAATTTTGTCCTACTGCTTACTAAATGGTTAATTTTTTTATTCTTGTAGCGTATCTTATTATAAAATAATATATTTAGACCAGTTATTTTTTCTTTCGCGAGTTTAGTCGTTTAGGCACTTTTTTTACTCATATATTTTCTGACATTCAGGAAAATGCTAAAGCAGCTTACACGCACTATCTAATTAGCATTGTTTTTGTTGATCAATTCACTAATATCAGATCTCGATAAGGAATAGCCATATCTCGTTTCAGTTACATTATAATATTCATATAGAATAGCCGGAAAATTGCCACCATTGTGTGTTTTTGAGGTTAAAAGGTAGATTGTTATTACTTAATACTTACTAATTTTTTATTTATGAGACAACTTTATAGCTCAGTACCCATTAAAATATGGGGAAATCCAATCAAAAAAATAGGGCAGCATTGGAGAGAAGCTCTACTTAGTTTAGTGACAATAGCGTTGGCAGGAGCCAGTATGGCGAACACTGCTTTATCAGTAATGGCACCGCCTGCTAGTATCGATTTCGACGAACGATCCAGTGTGAACGATGCTATTGACGACAACACATTTCCCGGGCAATTTGTCGGTACAATTATTCCCGCTGGGGGTGATGCTCCTTTTACCTATAGTTTAGTAGCAGGTGATGGTGATACAGATAATGCTCGCTTTACGATTAGTAACGACTCGCTGTTTGCGGCTCAGTTCATAGATTTTGAGACGCACCCCGACCCGACTAACCTTAGTATCCGGGTACGGGCAGCCGATGCTGCTGATGCAGGTCTGGAACAAACTATTGCTCTTACCATAAGAGATATTGATGAAGCCACCACCGCTAACTTCGGTAGCCAAGGTGATGAGTTTCTGGTCAATAACTTTAGTCCAAGTATTCAGCAGAGACCCGCTATTACCCAAAGTTCGAATGGTAACTTCGTCATCGTTTGGCAAAATCAGGAAGATGGCATTTTTGCGGAGCGATACGATGCAACAGCCAATCGGATAGGTGGTGAGATTAGGGTTGATGATTTGAACAATGATAATCAGAAATTGGCTGATGTAGCAATAGCTGATAATGGCGATTTTGTCGTCGTTTGGCAGGGATCAGGCAACACAAATGGAGATGGTACCGATATTATTGCTAGACTCTACGCTGCGGATGGTACCGCAGGTAGCGAATTTATAGTAAACACTGTGACCGCCGGTGAACAAGACAGCGCTCGGGTAGCAATGAACGCCACCGGAAACTTTATTGTAGCTTGGCAGGGAAGTGGAGCCGGAGACGATAGTGGAATTTTCTTCCGCCGTTTTCAAGCGAATGGCACTGCTACTGATGTTAATCAACAGCTAGCTAATACTACCGTAGCAGGTAATCAATATCAGCCGGCGGTTGGCCTTGCTGATGATGGTAAGTTTGCTATCTCTTGGACAAGCGCGGGAGATATCATCTATCGCTTCTATGATAACAGTTTGGTTGGTAGTACCGAAGCTACTGTCAATAGTGCAACTGCTGGAGATCACTCCCTGTCGGACTTATCTATGCGTGGAAATGGAGCTTTTATAGTATCTTGGCAGGAAGAACAAACTGCAGATATTTTTGGTATATATGCGCGAAGGTTTAATAATACTGGTCTCCCTACTGCGGCGCAGTTTACAGTGAGTGAGCCATCAGCTGATCAATTTGCATCACACGTATCTATGGCAGACAATGGTACGTTTGTAATCACGTTCACTGGCCCCGGCTCTGGTAATGAGGTATTAGCTAGAAGATTCGATGCGGATAGAAATCCCCTAGGAGCTGCATTTGAGGTCAATAAATTGCGACTAAATACCCAACGTCGTTCGGATATAGCTTTATCAGAAGACGGTAGTTTTGTAGTGGCCTGGGAAGGATTTACTGATGCTGGTAATTATGATATTTATGCTCAGCGCTACTATGCTAACGCAGCCCCTACCACAATTGCTCTGGACAACTTAGTTCTAACCAACGGTAGTCCGGAAAGTACGCCGGTAGGAACACTCTCTACTACTGACCCTAATGCCGAAGACGAATTCTTCTATGCCTTGGTTTCCGGTGATGGTAGCGATGATAATGCGATGTTTAGAATTCAGGGTAACCAACTATTGGTAACTGAAAGAGTGGATGTTACTACCAAGCCTAGCTACAACGTTAGAATACGATCTACCGACGCGCTGGGTTTATTTTCGGCAACTTCGGAAGCCACTTTTGCTATAACGATAGATGAAACTAACAGTATTCCGGTAGTAGCGGTTAATACTGGCTTAGCCGTAGAACAGCGAGATACCGTAACCGTTACGCAGACTGCTCTGGAAGTTACCGATACGGAAAGTACAGCCGCCGACGCTATTACCTATACTCTAGTTACTGCGCCGGTTAATGGATCATTGCAAAAAAGTGGAACCGCACTGGCTGCCGATGAGAAGTTTACTCAGGCTGATATCAACAACGGGCTAATCACCTACGTGCAAAGCGGTACGCGAGTTACCGCCGATAGCCTCACCTTTCTCGCCACCGATGAAGCCGGAGCCGCTACCTTAAAGACTCAGGTTAATATTACGATATCATTGTTAACCGCCCCGGTAGCCAACGCAGGCTCTGATCAGGTAATTACGGATGAAGATAACGATGGGCAGGCGGATGTAGTACTGGACGGTTCGGCCTCCAGCGATGCCGATGGAACAATCACCAGTTATGTCTGGCGGCAAAATGAATCAGATGTTGTTAGCGGAGTCAATCCTACACTTACACTAAATGTAGGTACTAATATCATTACACTGGTTGTAACCGATGATGACTTGCAGACTGCTACCGATACCGTAGTGGTTACAATTAATGCTCCTGAAAATGCGCCGCCTACACTAACCGCTAATAATGGACTGAGTTTGGCACAACAAGGTACTGTTGCAACAATTACCTCGGCGGAATTAGAAGCAACAGACGACGAAAGTGCCCCAGAAGCCATTACTTTTACGCTAACTCAGGTTCCGGTAAACGGAGTACTTCAGCTGAGTGGTGCTGATTTAGCAGTTGCTGGTACATTCACTCAAAAAGATATTAACGATGGTTTACTGAGCTATACTAATAATGGAACATCTGAAGCAAGTGATTCAGTAAAATTTACCGTAGCTGATGCTGGTGGCGGAACGGTTCCTGAAACTACGTTCACCATTGCCATTAATATAGTAACCGGATTAGGTGACGAGATCAACGGCGAAATAGTAGTAGTGTATCCGAACCCCTCGCAAGAATTGCTATACATTAAAATGAAAAATAATTTTGATAAAGTTCAGATAGATGTGAGCAATAATATGGGAAAACTACTAAAATCAGTACATTTGAATACCTCAGATCTACGAAAAACCCCAGTGGATATTAGTGATCTTACAAAGGGCACATATTTTGTTAGAATTCAAGCTGACCAGCAAACTGTAGTTAGAAAACTTATTAAAGAATAATTATGCGAACCGTATTTTCAATAATTTGCCAACGCCGATATTTTCCGGTCTACGTGCTATCAGTGTTAGTAGTCTTAGCAAGTTGTAAGAGCGACGATGGTGGTGGTGGCGGAGATGATTCTCCTGAGCTGAATGCTCAGCAGGAACGAGCACAAGCATTAGCTGGAACTTGGGTGAGCAACCAAGTAGCTGAATCGCCGGGTGATACCGAAGACGCAGCGATTCAAGAGTTAAACAGTTTACAGTTCGTGTTTGGTGTAAATCAAACTACGCTAGCGCCCACCACCTTTAGTGCCAGTGGTGCGGATACCTACTTCAGTTCAGGTTCAGGAGCGAGTTGGGGTTGGGCTAGTGCCGACCCGAACGATGATGCGATCACCTTAAGTGCAGTAGCTCCAGTAGCAGCCTTCGAGATTACTTCTTTTGATGGAAGTACTATGACGATTTCTTTTGATTTTGAAGGGGCTTCTACTGGACGAATTGCTGGACTAGGAACGTACCGAGTGCAGTTGACTAAACAATAGCATTTCTATAAAAGAAAGTGAAAAGCCGAAGGTAGAAGACACCTTCGGCTTTTTTTATCCTATTTGAGCTGTAGACAGGTAAGATACCAGTTCGTACGTTCCGTAGAGTAACAAACCAACTACGCCAAGTATGGCGACAGCAATTCCCATCAATAGTATAGTCCCCTTACCCTGGTATTTCTTTTCGGCGTAGTGCTTTTTGAGCAAACGTATGTTGCGGGTGTTGGCCTTGTAGAAGAAATCAAAGACATTACCTAAAATAGGAATGCTTCCGAAGATAGCATCTAACGCGACATTACCCAGCATCATTATAACTACTTTACGGCTGGCTCCGTGTTTGGCCATGTAGTAAATCAATGCTCCAGAGATAGCTAGAGAGGTTGCATCACCTAAGCCAGGGACTAATCCAAGAATAGGGTCTAATCCGAAGCGGAAACTTGTACCGGGTATTCGGAAATTTGAGTCCATAACCCGGGTAATACGGTCTACCCACTTTAGGTCAGGAATATCTTTAAATAGATGATTTTGTGTTTTAGTTGCGGATCGTGCCATAGAAAAATCGTTTACATCATTGCAAAGGACCTGTGCGTATTATATCTAGCTATCTCTAGCTAAAACCTTCAACTGAAGAACAAACCCTTCTGAAAAAATTAGTTTTCCTATTATATAAACTCAGACAGAAAAATAAAGTTATGCGTCTGCCTTTCGCTCAAAACTCGCTAAGTTGATAATTTGAAGGTTAGAATCCCGCTACTTTAAGCAGTTACTAGCCACTGCTTGAAAAGACTGTAAATGGCTAAAATTTAATTCCCATATCCAAGCTGAACAGGTCGTTCTTGATAACGAGATCGCCTACATCAGCATCCGTAGATCGTACTACATTTCCTAGCCCTCGCCGATAGCTGAACCCTCCGAATAGGATAGTGTTGTAACCTAACTGATATTCGGCTCCGGTACCCAGTAGAAGTGAAGCATCCACTGGACTAAATTCGCTAACGAATTGGGGATCGTCACTGAGGTTATCTTCTAAGATTTTAATGTCCAAAGCAAAACCCGCTTGAAAGTAAAGACGAACATCTAGCGCAATCTCGTTTGTAAATAGCTTAGCCGTAGCGGGTAGTTGGATATAATGCAATCGGCTCACTTCATCTCGACCATCTGTCGCACTTTCAATCCCCACTCGTTTAGGGATAAAGAAAATACCGCTAGAAAGGTAATAATTCTCCTGAAACATGTAGTCAACAATAGCTCCGGCTATTAACCTTCCGCCTACTCCACTGTTACCAAATTCTTCGAGAGCATCATCGTCATCAAGCCGATTGAAACTGAGCGTAGGCGATAGTTGCGCCCCAATTTTTACTTGGGCCTGAGAGCCGATGTAAGAAAAACTAAGAAATAGTAGCAGAATGTATCGTACCATCAATAAATTATTTTGAGTAATAATCCGTTTTCCCAATAAAGTAAATTCTTTATGCGCCTAAATTTGATGTCTCTATTATTGTTACTCGCTTTTTTAAGTTCGTGTCAGCCGGACTACTGCTCTAACGATGTAAGCGTATCGGATATTTCCGTCGATGTGGAGATCATACGTTTGGAAGATGAGCTTTTCTCAGCTCAGTCACCATCTGCCATTCGCGAACTGCTTCAACCTCACGCTCAATATCGGCAACAATACGCGAATTTAAGCGGAACCCCTAAAGATTCGCTCTTTTACCAAGAATATTTTCGCATTACCCAAGACCCTAATATTGATACGCTCTATCAACAAACCAAAGCGGTGTTTTCTAATATCGAAAGCCTGGAAACTGATTTTGAGCAAGCCTTTCGGCATATAAAACATTATTACCCTAGTTTTCAACCACCTAAAGTTTACACAACTTTCACTGGACTGGGCAGCATGGGTAGTGATCTGCTGGTGAGTGATAGTCTTATTGTAATTAGTCTCGATTTTTTCTTGGGTGATGAGGCGCGATTTCGTCCTCAGATACACGATTACATGCTCACTCGCTATCGCCCCGAGTATATCGTTCCCAGTAGCATGATGATTCTTTCTGATAAATTTAATAATACAAATAGAGAAGATAATAGCTTACTAGCCGAAATGATTTATTACGGTAAAAGCTACTTTTTTATGCAACAAGTTATGCCCTGCCTACCCGATACGCTCATTGCAGGTTACGATGGGGCAGGAATGAACATCATAACCGAGAATACGCAAATGATCTGGTCGCACCTTATTGATAACGAGCTACTGTACGAAACCAGCCATACCGTAATACCTCGTTATGTAGGAGAACGACCTAGTGTAGTAGAAATTAATGCGAAGATTCCGGGGCGAGTGGGACGCTGGTTAGGCTGGCAAATTATTCAGAACTTCAGTAAAAAAGCAGA
>CAKZPJ010000668.1 GCA_937138955.1 uncultured Flammeovirgaceae bacterium
ATTACGAATCAGTAGAGCGAGTAAGCGAAGAAGATTATTTAGCCATGATTCGGCAGAAAACGGCTGTTTTACTGGGCTTCAGTCTTCAATTAGGAGCCATATTAGCAGGGGCGAGCGAAAGAGACCGGCGACAGCTGTATGAATTTGGAGAAAAAATCGGGGTAGGGTTTCAACTGATGGATGATTGGTTGGATGTATACGCCGACCAAGGAAAATTTGGTAAGCAGGTAGGGGGGGATATAATCGCTAACAAAAAAACATTCTTATTGATCAAAGCTTTAGAACAGGCAACTGGTGCTGAGGCTGACACGCTGCTATATTGGTTGGAACAAACAGGCTTTGAAAGTGAACAAAAGGTGAGGGCAGTAAAAGATGTTTATCAAACACTTAATATATCCGAACAGACCCGAGATAAAATGAATAGCTATTTTAACCAAGGATTTCAAGCGTTAGATGCGCTCTCGGTTAGCGAAGATCGTAAGTTGGCTCTGCGTAATTTTACGGAGCAGCTTATGAAACGGGAGAAATAGACAATTAATATTAGACATTATCACGAATGAATTCTTATGAAACTTCTAAGTAGCATCAATCCCCCTTAATCCCCCTTCGCCAAGGTGAGATAAAGGGGTAAAATTCAGCCATACAAAACCATTCGTGATAACCACTATTGAACAGTTGGCAATGAACAGTAAAAAACAGAGGTCAGAATTCAACATCAACCCCTTCTGAAACCAAAAATCTGAATCCCATAATCAAGTGGTTAAAGTTAAGAACTGCTGGCTATTCGTATAGTCAACAATCAAAAATATGTCCCGGACTTAGCAATTAGACAATTGAGCAATAGAATAATCGAGTTAAATACATGAATCTATCTATCACTACAATACTTATTATTATTACAGTTGCAGCGAGTTTGTTTGCCTGGAATAAACCTGAAATTCTACAACGTTGGATGTTTAATCCGCACGCTGTACAGACCCGACGAGAATATCATCGCTTTCTCACGTCAGGGTTCATTCATCAAGATTATCTGCATCTGTTCTTCAACATGTTTACACTGTACTTCTTCGGAAGTATGATCGAGCAGATTTACGGCTATATTTTTGGTGATTTGGGAGGTGTGATATACGTTGTCATGTACCTGGTAGCTATCGTGGTAGCTGATTTTAGTACTTATAAGAAACACAAAGATCATCCGAATTATAATTCACTGGGGGCTTCGGGTGGAGTAGCGGCGGTAGTCTTTAGTGCTATTCTCTACGATCCTACCAATAATATTTATCTATTTGCCATCATTCCTATTCCCGGTTTTATTTTGGGGATATTGTTTTTAATGTATTCTTTCCAGCGTTCTAAGCAAACAGGCGACCGCATTAACCACGACGCTCACCTATGGGGAGCATTGTTCGGGGTAGCCTTCACTATTGTACTCAACCCCGCGGTGGTAACCCGCTTCATTCAGGAGATCAGCAACTTTCAGCTTTTTTAAAGAAGGGCAGGGGAGTAGAAAGTTATTCACTCAATCAACTTTCCCGACCCAATATTCGTATACCCAATGCATTAAAGAAGCAATAAAAGTTTAGCAATATTTAACATCAACCGTCATGACTCAATCCAATAACTTCGAAACCAAAGCTCGGGAAACCTTGAGCGAGATTTACGAAAAAATCAAAGAGCTAGAAGATCAGGCAAAAAAAGTCCGAGTAGACCTAGAGGAAAAGCTGGACGAGCAAATGAGTGATCTGAAGAGCAAAGACTCTAAGGTGTACAAAACTTTGGAAGATGCCAAACATTCTAGTACAGCAGCATTTTACGACATTCGGCAAGGAGTGGAAAAAGCTTCGGAAGCCCTGCGCGAAGCGCTCAAGAAAGCATCGTACCACTTTAAATAGTGGCGATAAGTACTTCCCAACCTACTACTTCTCTTACGGAACTTCAGAAAACCCATAGTGATGTGCTGAAATTGGGAGAGGAGCACTTACTTCCATCGTTGCAAAAGTGGCTGGAAGAAGAAATAGCTTTTGTGCGTCAAGCCCAACAGCAAGCCGAGCAATTTTTTCAGCAGGCTGCGGTAGATGAGGATGTTCAAACCAGAGCTACCCTGATTCAAGCGTATTCGGCGCAAGTGCTAGAACTGTTAGAGGCGCGCTACCCTCATCCAAAAGCTTTTCCATTTACCGATCTTTTTCCCGACTATTTAGAGGCGTTTAGTGACTACTTGCTGGAAGTACCCACCAGCGAACGACGTGCTCAATCAGAAGCTCGATTTATTGCTCGAGCTGAAGATCAATGGTTTATTAGGTTAATAAAGTTTGGTAAAAGAAGAAGACGTTGGCTAGGTAACGGCTCCACTCAGGTGAAAAACCGAGTACGCGGGTGGTTAAAAAAGGCGCCCCAGCCCTTTACTCCTTGGCAGTACGATATACCACTGAGGAAGCTAGTACACCTTTCATTTCAGGAAAACCTAATGGTAACCATGCTGCCGGTAGTAGAAGAGGCTTACCGGGTTATCACTAAAGCCTCTCGTACGCTCTGGCAAGTACAAAGTCAGTTATATAAAAATGTGCATCAGCAACTGGTAAGTGGCACGGGGACCGATGAACTAGCCGATGAAAGCTGGAAAGCTCACCAAGCAGAATTTGATTCGGCGGAATGGCAGTTACAGAATTACGCCAAAACATTACCTCAGTCATTAAATAGCATCTTCGCGTATCAGCTAACCATACTAGAGCGGGACTACGAAGTAGCCGGAACCGTAGAACTACCCCCATACCGTTTTCGGGAAGCCCGTTTACGTAGGTTGGGCGAGAACAATCAAGCGATTTTCCTAAAAAAAACGCAGGGATGGGCTACTACATTATTTGCTCTTCACGATGACTGGCGGTTAGACCAGGAGCTCAATCTGGTGAAGGATGCCTTGTGGTTAACCTATTTTGAGTGGATTGAAAAACAGCGGGAGGGATTACGCGAACGCATTCTTCCTCAGACCGACCACATGTCTGAGGTTATTCAAGAATCTCTAGGGAGAACAGAGGATGGGGCGAAGGAAGAGCTAAAGCGAGTATTACGACAGGAGCGAAAGACTATAGACCAGCAGTTGATTAACGAGCTAATCCCATTCATTACATCGGTAATGCATCAGCAGGGGTTTGTCACTGCTTTAAGTCAATTTAAAGAAACAAGTGAAACTGCGGTGGGGCAGATCGCTGACCAGCGGGGGCTGGTAGCAAGCGATGCGTATGATCAACCGTTAAAAGTATCTGATATTGCTTATGTCTCGCCCGGCCAACTAGCTGAATATGAGATGTTACCGCTCTTCAAAGAGGCCTTGTCAAATATTCAGCGGGAAACTCGTCAGCGAGTAAGCGAGTCGCAAAAATTAGTACAGGAAATAGGGCAAATTTCCTACTTCAGTTTAGACTCCGCTATTTCCGTTTACGGGCAAGAATCCGAAACATCGGAAGAACCTCAGCAAGTAGCTAGTGAGGGGCTGAAGCGAGGCCTAACTAATGCTGAACGACTGCATGAACAGTTACAAGCATTAGTAAAATTTCAGGAAACCGAACTGCGACAAGCCATTCAGGATTTTTCTCGGAAGCTAACCGAGCTAACGGACAATCACTATGTATTAGAGCTAAAGTTGCGATTAGCGCGGGCACGAGCTACGGAGAAAACCAAGATAGTGCGTGAGAAAACCTTCCGGTACGTGCGGTTGGCGATTCCCCGTTCAGCACGGTTTATAACGCAAAAGTATCAGGAGGGAGCTCAGAAAATTGGGTTTTACCGCAAGCAAATTGGTATAGAAGCGGGGGGCGAGGTAACTACTGAAATATCGGACTTTTTGGCTGAGACCGAGGCTGCTATCAATCGTTTGCCCTATGTCTACCAGCGGCTGTTTAGCGTAAAACCGCTGAAAGAGTCAGTATTTTACCGAGAACGTCCGGAGGTAATGGCTCGGTTACATCAGGCATTTGAAAATTGGAAACAAGGGCATTACGCCAGCACTATTTTAGTGGGACAAAAAGGGAGTGGGCTTACTACCTTAATTCGCTTTTTTCTGGATAGTTTACCCCGAACTGAACGCCGAGAGTATACCGTAGTACAGGTAGATACTGATCAGCAACTCTACAGTGAGAACCAGTTTATCGCATTTTTTCAGGAGCAGTTCTCGCCAGAAGAAGCTCTTATCGACCTAGAAAGTATTGTTAATTATCTGGAAAATACTGAAACGCAGCATATCTTAATCATTGAGCACCTAGATCATTTCTTTCTAAGAAAGGTTGGTGGTTTTCAGTGTCTGAAGTGGTTGCTGGAGCTTATCTCTCGTACTCACCGCCAGGTTTTTTGGTTAATGTCCTGTACCCAGTACGCTTGGAATTATCTGGATAAAACTGCTCAGGTGGCGAACCACTTTGAGTATATCGTTCAGTTACCAGCTGTGAAAGCAGAAGTGGTACGGGAAATTATTCTTAAGCGACACCGGGTAAGTGGTTTCGATGTACAGTATGCTTCGGCGGATGCCGACCGCGGTAACAAGAAGTTTCAGAAGATGGATGCGGTGGATCAACAGGCATACCTTGAAAATGAATACTTTGAGGATTTGAGGCGTATTACGCAAGGAAACTTTGCTATTGCGCTGCTCTACTGGTTGCGCTCAGCGCAAGATGTTACAGATAATCAGATCACGATAGGCAGCTTGAAGTCACTGGACTATTCATTTCTAAAGTCGCTGTCGGTACCGCAGATCGCTATTTTACACTCCTTGCTGCTGCACGATGGGCTCACCACTACGCATTTTTCGGAACTATCAGGCCGACCAAAAAAGCAATCCGGTGGAATTGTTAAAGCACCGGTAAACCTTCAACTGATTCAGTTGCTGGATGATGGATTACTGGTAAAATCTGGCGATGTGTACCAAATACACCCATTACTCTACCAACAAGTGGTAGACCTGTTGCAAACCCGTAACTTCGTCCACTAATGCGCTTAATCATTTTTTTGCTTCTGTTGGGTATTACTCTTTTTAGCTATGGTCAGAGCGATTCTACTGTGACTGATTCAACTGCTACCATTCAGGTAGTTGCCGAAACGGACTCGCCCCCTAGCGATAGTTTAGCTGCTAAAAAAGACTCTCTAGTAGAAAGTATTAGCATTGATAAACCACCATTTCGTATTTCGTTAGGCAAGATTATCTGGAGTCTTATTGTTTTCGTTTTAGGCTACTTCTTTATTCGCTTTTGTACGCGTCTATTAGGTCTATTGGCCGAACGTAGTACCACTGAGCGACGAATTACAATTAAAGGTTTTGTGCCAGTAGTAAGAATCGTAGGTTGGATTATCGTAATCTACGTAGTGATTGCCGGCATTATCCGTCCGCCAATAGAAACTGTTTTAGCCTTCACTGCTTCGGTAGCCGTAGCGGTAGGCTTTGCTTCTCAGGATATTTTGAAGAATATATTTGGCGGTATCGTTATTTTGCTTGATCAGCCTTTCAAAATGGGAGATAAAATTGAGATTGGCTCTTTCTACGGCGAAGTGGTAGAAATCGGATTACGCTCAACTCGTATTGTCACTCCCGATGACTCGCTGGTTTCTATCCCCAACGGTGAATTAATGAACCAATCAGTATCAAATAGTAATGCGGGGGAACCCAACTGCCAGGTAGTAGCCGAAATGTTTTTGCCGATTGATATTGATACTGAGCGGGTGCGACATATTGCCACTGAAGCCGCTCAGACATCCCGCTATGTTTTTCTGAACAAACCTATTACTGTATTATTCTTCAACGAAATAAAAGAGCGGCGGCCCTACCTCAAAATGCGGTTAAAAGCCTATGTCATGGATATTCGCTACGAGTTTATTTTCAAAAGTGAACTCACCGAAGTAGTGATGCGAGAACTACTCTACGAACATATTATCACCGCTGAAGCTTACGAATGAACCATCAAGAACACTACCCCGCTCTCAAACAAA
>CAKZPJ010000669.1 GCA_937138955.1 uncultured Flammeovirgaceae bacterium
CATAGTTTTGCTTTCCGTAGGACGTAAATCCGTTTTTTACGATATTGTTGCTGCGTCGGCAGTCCGATTTGGCAATGGGGGCATGTAGTCATATTATTTAGATTTTGCTTAATCCAATAATATGAATTACTACCTCGTTGCCAAATTTTTAATCTCTTCATCCTTATTTAAAACACACTACCCGGAACTGTATGTCGGTTGTTTTGAGAAGGATAATTTCGATTTATCTCTGATGCTCGTTGGAGAGAACCGGGAAGGTGATATTTCAGGTTTGCCGTTTCAGCGGATAGTATTAGCCATTGAGTTGTTTTATCGAAAAGATTATGAAAAAATAAAAGAATACAGGGATTTGATCCAGTATCGTGAATCACAACTCAAGCTAAATTTAGAAGAAAGAGACATGAAAAAGTCAGTGAATAAAATAAAGTCACTGATGATCATGTGGATATTCCGGATCGGAATAGCAATTGCAATTTATCTAATACTCAAATCAATATAGAATCTAGTGCTTTACTAACCCTACACAGCTATAGTGTTAGTTCCACAAACTGCATCGTTTCATCGTGATGTTGTTGGACGCGCTGCATGGCCTGCTCGCGATAATTCTGGGCAGTTTCAAAGTCATTATGCACTTTCATCAGTTGCTGGGCAATGTCGGGGCCTTGGGTTTCTTCAATCTCAAATACCCAATCGTCTGCGCCAATGTCGTACCACATCTGTCCTTTGATAGTGTCCTCGGGTTGGCGTAGATAAAAAGCGGGGGTGCCGTGGTGAAAGGCCATAATCGGCGAGTGACACTCAAAGCTTAGCAGAGCCAGCGTTTCTTTATAAATGGAACTGGCTTCGTCGGGTAGCCAGTAGGTATCGCGCTTTACCACCTGTTTTTTCACATCTTCCGGTAGCGGATCAATTAGCAGTTCGTCCATAATATCCAGTTGATAAGTCATTTCGGGGCAGATTAGCACTTTGTTGCCGGTCTGCCGCACGTACTCAATCATGGCGTAGCGGGCCTTAGCGTGGTCGTTCTCTTTATGCCGCTCATTCAGTGCATCTACTTCATCAATCTTTTTTTGGCTCCAATTCAGTTCTGGATGGATTTTGTAATAAGGGGTTTTTCGTAGCCGAGGAATCACGCAGATAAACTTTCGGGGTTCAAGCTGATGCTTTTCCATGAACTGCTGGGCTTTATCTTTGTCCAGCAAATTCATCGCAAAAGTAGAATCAGGAGCAAAGCCAATCTTTTCTTTTGATAACCCTCGCTCGGCTAAGTTTTTTAACGAATGGGTTTCGCGGGTATAGACGAAGGAAGAATCTTTCAGTAGTTCTGCCAAATCATCATCAATATATTGAACAGTAACTCCGTAAATGCCGTAGGGCTTTTCGGTAATCTTTGACCAGCTAACCAGCCCCTGTCGACCTACTACCGATGGTCCCGAACCGTGTAGCATAAAATCGGCATCCCGGAAGACATTCTTGAGTTCAGTAGTATTCGGCTGACCTTGCTCATTTGTTTTCCCATTCACAATCTTAAGCTTAGGGAAAGCTGCGCTTAGCATACTCTCTACTCCTCGGTCCAATCGGCTCTTAGGCCAGAGAATAATTTGGGCACTCGGAATATGATTTTGTAGAAGGGTAATCAGACCGGGGGTGTGACCAATGTCGCCAATATTTACTGTCTGCCAACTGGAATGTAGCAGTACAGTTGAGTTAGCCCACAGTTTTAGTTTTTGGGATAATTCAGGAATAATAAGTGAAGTTTCGAGGCTAGCAGTAGCCGCGGTTTTCAGCCAGTCTCTTCGAGAGTAATCCATAGGTTGTAAACAGATAGTGTACTAATAAAAATACACATTCTTTTATGAAAATTCCGGAAATGGGTTTTCTGATCACTCTGAAACAAAATCACATAAAGCAGCCAAATAGCATTTTGCTGGAAATGAATGATGACTGGAGTAAAAGTATAGGTGAGGTAATTCGGTACCAATTTTGATACTATTTGGAATAGCAACATAACCTATTCCGATCATGAAATACCTTCTTCCTACTCTGCTTATTTTCGCTCTTAGTTTTACTGCGTATTCTCAAAATCAACCCCTACGGACGGAAGAATACTGTGAGATAGAAGTAGAGTGGGTATTTGGCTCGCCACTCTGCCATATCAGAGTAGATTACGGTCAGCTTCCGCACCGAGGATTAATAAATTCAGTAGATAAATTACGTGATCCGGTATCGCGGCGACCTTTGGAGTTTAACTCGCCAATAGATGCATTGAATTACATGAATGATGAAGGGTGGGAACTGGTGCAAGCCTACAGTAGGGATAGTTGCGATACCCGCTACGTTATGCGCCGATCATTAATAAAGTCAGCATTTTACGAAGATGCGCCTCGTTAGTTTTTGGTAACTTTTTGAAAGGCTGCCGATATATCGATCTGATCGTACCAGCGCGATAGCTTATTCAAGGTAGGATAGGAGCGAATTTCTTTCACCCGATCGCCCTGTAACCCATCAAAGTGTACTTCAATAAAAAGCTGGCCATTGAAGTAGAGGCACAGAGCATCCTGTTTTGAACCATTGACTTCAACAATAAAGTCAAGCAATCGACAATCATCGTAAATGTACTGAAGCTGCAAGTGAGGGGCGAGCTGATTGAACTTGAAACAATTCATAGTCAAAAGAACCTCTTTTTGTTCGGAACCAGTAACCGGAATAGCGGTAGAACCTACAGCGTAGTGTTTCATAGTAATTTACTATACAATCACGGTAGGTCGTCGTTTTTTACGATTCGTCCGCGAAATTCTACCATTCAGTTAGTTTAATTCGTCAGTCTTTGCCCGAATACGCACCTTAGCCTCATCAAAATCACCAGGCTATGCGTAAATTCACTTATATTTCTTACGGTTTAACATTCTTAGGTATCATCAGTAGTAGCTACTTATTTGGCCAAATCACTTGGTCGGGAGTAGTGACTGATGGCACTCAACCCGTAGTGGGAGCCAATGTCTACCTACAGGATACTTACTTCGGAGCTACTACTGATACTACCGGGGCATATTCCTTTACGGCTAATCCGATGGATACCTCTCACTTAATCATCAGTGCTATTGGTTACCAAACCCAGCAGCGACTCTTCGTGGCTTCGGACTCTACCGCTTCATTCGATATCCGGCTTCAGGAAGCTAGTTATACCTTGCAAGGAGTGACAATTAGTGCCGGATCATTCGAGGCCAGCGATAAGCATCAGTCTCAGGAATATTTAGATCAGGCAAAGCAAACAATATCGAAAGAATCAAAAATTATAGCACTGTAAGGCTATTTACACATGATTCGGGTAACGGTAGATTCGGCTAGTCGCGAACCAGAACTAGCACCGAAAGTAACCCAAACGTTGGCCCAAGCATTTCATAAACAGTGTCATCCATGAAGTATCAATTATCTATGTCCATCG
>CAKZPJ010000670.1 GCA_937138955.1 uncultured Flammeovirgaceae bacterium
ATACCTTCAAGAAAACCTATAACGAGCACGTTGCTCTGGCTCGCATTGCGTTTAAAGAAGATAACGGAGCCTACAGCACCCTCAATCTAGATGAATCTCGCCAAGCAACTATTGGAGCGTGGTTAACCCAGGCGGCGTCTTTCTATCAGCAGTTATCGGCCTATGCCACTGACATAGCGCGCTTCGACATAAGTCCCGAAGATATTCAGGCGGCTCAGGCGAAAATACAAGCGCTCAAAAACCTACGTGATACCCAGATGCAGCGAAAAGGGGAAGCCCAAGATGCTACCGAGCAGCGCAACGAAACTATGAAGGCGCTGGACGAGTGGATGACCGAATTTCGGCAAATTGCTCGCATTGCCATGAAAGATAACCCCCAATTACTAGAGACATTGGGTATGGTAGTAAAAGCTTAGCCGGAACGACAAACCAGCTTACTTAGCTAATTTATCTTGATGAGATTGATACGTATTTTGCAAAGCAAGTGGACTTATCAATCTCATTACTTTACGCTGGGATAAATTAAGTTCGGGGGGGAGTTTTCAAACGACTTTTGTCGGGTATAGCTTGAGGCTCAATATCATCGGCCTGGCAAGATACTTGAAGAAGAGGTAATACAACAATGCAAGCGATCATAGCGATTGATTTAATCTTTTTCATAAGGCAGTCTTATTTGTTTTTGTTTACTCAAAACTAATAGAACGTACCTCTATAATAAAATCGCTGCTTTCTATCTGGACTACAAATTATGTAGTAAAAATGTCACTTTGTTACAAAATTAGTACAGTGTATGGTATTTAATAAATACTGCTCAATATCCACGAAAGATGGAACAAGCAAAAATGTAATAGCTGATTTTTTGAATCACATAATCTTGCATGTAGTATCTTCGTTAAACTTGCGCGCAGATAGAGCAACTTCATTGAAGATTTTCATACTTTTTTGCAATATATTCTACTGATTGTTTTAATTCTTCTAATTCCTGGAGGGCGTGTTCTTTGTAGGACTCTTTCATGTGAGAGATACGCATTAGACCCTCAAGGCGGCATATAGAACCTAAAAAACGACTATGGTGCAGATCATGAATGATATCTTCGCACTCAGCTTTATAATCATACCCAGGCTTCGCGTGGTTTTGTATATAAAATAGAAAGGTTGCCAGTAGTGCGGTGATAGTAGCTGTTACAAATATCTCAAAGCCAAGTGGAGTAGCTGCTGTAAGGGGAAGTGTACTAAAGGACATAAAAACTCCGTAAGCTACTAATGTGAGAGCTAAAATCTGGAGACCTAAGTCTTTGCGCCCCACAATTAGAAACCAAGCTACCCCCACCATTACAAAGATGAACTGAGTAGCAAATGTAAAAATAAATACATCCAGATAATCGTAGTGACGAAATGGAATGTCAGTTGGTATTATCTTCCATAAATTACCTACCAACGGAATCATAGCTACTAACAAAAAGGCCGCTCGCTTCCGTTTATCATTAAATGTAAATTTAAGGCTGGCCTGAACATAATTCCAGGATAAAGGCAGAGTTTTAACTTCCATAATTTCACTAGTTAATTATATCAACAATTTACCTTTGCAAAGCTTTTTATAGCCGATAAAAATAGAAAAAATTTCTAAATAATCTTACTAAAATATAGTAATTGGAAAATATTCGAAATATCAGCTACTGATAAGCCTGACATATTGCAAGGTTGCTTTTATTGTTAGGGTAGCACCTCAGTTTTTTTAGAGAAAAAGATAGGGGAAACCATTGAATGATATGTTTGACTTATAGATAAATTTTAAGCCAAAATATTGTGCATTACGTGACCATGAACGTCGGTGAGGCGGATGTCACGTCCGCTGAAGTGAAAGGTGAGCTTCTCGTGGTGGATGCCGAGCAAATGCAGCATAGTGGCGTGCAAGTCGTGGATAGTTACTTTGTTTTCTACGACTCGGTAGCCGTATTCATCGGTTTTTCCGAAGATGGTTCCGCCCTTAATGCCAGCTCCCGCCATCCACATGCTAAATGCTGACGGATTATGATCTCGACCGTTGGTTCCCTGGGCAAAAGGAGTACGACCAAACTCACCGGTCCAGATCACTAGCGTTTCGTCTAGTAATCCGCGCCCTTTTAAATCTTTCAGCAGTCCAGCGATGGGCTGATCTACTGCGTGGGCGTTGCGCTCGTGTCCGTCTACCAAATTATGATGCTGATCCCAGCGGTCGGCCTTTACACTGGGGCAAGTTAGTTCTATAAAACGAACGCCCCGCTCTACCAATCGGCGGG
>CAKZPJ010000671.1 GCA_937138955.1 uncultured Flammeovirgaceae bacterium
CTACGTAGCCCTATAGATTAGCAGTATATTTCAGAGCATCAGCTAAAGCCATAAAGTCAGTACCAAAACTAGCGGGATTTAGTGTTTTGGAAGCATCGTACGTTGAATCTACCCCAAAGGCTAAGGCGCTGGAGTCATTAGGCAAAAAGTCACCTTGTACACTATTAATAATCCAGCGAGAAGCTTTGGTTTCTTCGTCTACCTGAAGCGAGAGAGTCAATGTAAAATCCACCTTCTCTTCTTGGTATTCTCCAGCGCAATCCAGCTCTGCATACCAATTCTGGTCGTAAAAATCTAAGTACGGTGGCGGAACGGTATCATTCACCTGATTCAGAAATTGAACCACTCGTTCTTGATCCCAATCCTGTTTCTCCATATTGAACAGGCTACGAACTAAATCGAGGCGGCTTACGTCATCTAAATTATACTCGTCCTTTAAATACCGTCGAATAGGAGTATAATCAGCATTATTGAAACGATCCATAAACTCATCAATTTGCTTCACCTGCCAGGCAAAATTCTCCTGATACGGAAAAAGAATATCCTGAGCTACTGAAACACTGGAGAGCAAGAACAGAAAAGGTAATAAAAGCAGCTGTTTAGTATTCATTACTTCTCCCGAGTTTGCTGAACACCTATATCGGATAAAAACACATCCCATTTCTGTTTTTTCACTCCTTCATCAAATACTTCGTAGCGCATGAGTACCACCTCCATATTTTTATCAGTGACATCTTGATAAACAATTTTATTGTCAATATAGCCTCGGAATAGCTGGCGGGCGGCAATTACACCATACCATTTGCCATCTTGCCCAGGGCGTAATCGGCTAACCAATTGAGCGTTCATCCAAGTTAGCTTCACATCGTCGTAGGGCAACATACGAAGCCGATTGAGGTATTCG
Source organism: uncultured Flammeovirgaceae bacterium (assembly GCA_937138955.1). Taxonomy (GTDB): domain Bacteria; phylum Bacteroidota; class Bacteroidia; order Cytophagales; family Cyclobacteriaceae; genus Tunicatimonas. Next base: position 905 of record CAKZPJ010000671.1, read on the forward strand.
GGAACCAGGAATTGACGTTTCTGCTCTCGGTTCATGGAAGAGACTTCTATTTTTACTGAGTCATCAATAAATAATTTCATTGCCCCTTCAATGGCGTATAGCTTATCTTCTTCATCCTCCTTCTTATCTGAAATGATATTCAAATACTTGCCAAAGTCATTGGCTTTCACTTCGGCCATCTGCTCGAAATGCGTTTTTTGCTCAGCCGATAGCTCAACTGCTTCGCCGGAGGAAATGTCTGAAGTAGAGGCGGTCACTGTGTTTTCGGGATTAGATGCTTCGGTTACGGAGGTTGATGCTTCATTGCTAGCGACCTCATTAATCTGGGTGCCAATCTGAGCTCACCCTTGAGCTACTTTTTTTGGCGAATCATATAACTCATGGCGACCATCTTTATAAATTACTATCAACACTTTCTCAGTGGGCAGTTCATTATTCCCTCGACTACTCTGGTACTTTATATCCACCCCCTCAACCTCAATAAACTGAACCGCAAGTACCTCATTGGCCTTAGTGATAATTTTGTGATTGTTTTCACTTACTCCCGATACCCATTCCGAATTATCTTCGGTAGGAAGCATATAATCACCATTTTCTTTAAAAATCAGTAGTGCTCTATCCTTTTTCAGAATATAATCGGGGCCTTCCTGATTTTCGGGGTGTTTGTATCTTATAACTTGCTCAGTCACCTCAGTGATTACACAAGCGATAGGCTCATCATCGAGTTGGTAAATTACGTCGTTATTAGCTTGTCCAATGGCTGGAACAATCAACAGTAGCAGTAATGAGCTTAGTAAAGAAAGTTTCTGGGTCATATCTCAATTATTAGGTTGGGTCGCGGTAAATTCTTGTTCAAATCCGTTTTTAAATTCAATACTCCTTACAAGATCTAAGTCAATATCATCTTTTCGGCGACGATGTGTCATATTTTCGAAGGTAACTTCTTGTTCATTGATCTCGAGTATATTTCCCGCTACGTAGTCTCCGTCTTGTAGATTAATTTTATCCATGAAGTTGACTCGACGATCTTTATCGTATTGAATAGCGACAACTTTTCGCATGGATAATCGCTGAAGCTCTCGGGTATACACATTCTGATAGTACAGATGCTTTTCATCGTATTCTTTGACTAGTGCTAAGATAAGTTTGCCATCGGTCAGAAAAATCTGGCTATGCTCCACAAAGTACCGTTGACCATTTTTGTACTCAATAAATTTGATAAAGGCGTTAGGAACGCGCTGCTGCTGTGCCTTTCTTTTATTAGTACTGTTTGGAATGTATAAAATGCTATCAATACCAACTTCCAATACCTTAGATGCTACTTGAGTATTATCCATAAAATGGATTACATCTTGGGCTTGGATGCGTGGTACTAGCCAGAGAGCCAATACCGAAAGGGTGGTTAGGTAGGGAAGTGTAGGTAACAAAGCTATATGCTTAAAACAATTAATATCGGACAATGTCCGACCTCTAAACTACTAAAATCTTAACTTAAGTACAAAGTTTATACATAAATTACAATCATTAGTAGCTAATTGGTCTAAAATGTAACCATGAAAGTACTTACCTCAGAAGAAATAGTTTTGATAGGCGATAAAAAAGGCTAAAAACGTTTAAGACATTTGAACTTAAGTTATTTGAGTGTGTAAGGGACTTGGGTAAATACGGTACGATGAATAAATCCCACTAACCCACTCGGAACAGATCCGAGGTCGGCTCTTTTTTAAAGGGTAAAGCACTACTCTACTCTCCCTTAGAAAAAGTGCGATTTAAATACGGAACAACCTATTGAGGGTGAGGTATAATTTACACCCTCAATAGATTCTTACCAGCTTCCCACGTATTCACTATTATCTGACTGAAGTCCCTGGTATTGCTGAAGCAGCGCTTCGTAGCGTTCATAAGCATCCTGACCAGGACGCTGATCAGCCTGCCCAAGCATGTAGTACAAATAAGATGTTTGGTCAGCCAACATAGGAGTCATGTAACGCCCTTCGGAAGTACTCACTTTTTCTAGCGCTTCGCGAATAGAGGTAAGTTCTCGTTTCATAGATTTCTTGGCCGAGCCACTATCCATTAGCGAGTCAAGCTCTCCCTCACGCATACCGAGGGCGTATTCTAACTTTCGTACATCTGATAGTAGGTTGCGCACCTTTAGCGACAAATCTTGTTGAGCCGTTAAATCTTCTGGTGTAATATTGGCTGCCAGCGACCGAGGGTCGGCTTTTACTTCAGCCATTTGGGTATGAGTGCTACCGTTAGCAGTAAGCTTAACTTCGTAGGTTCCTGGAACAACTAGCGGACCACCGCTACCTCTTTTACCAATTTCCTCGCTCCAGGGCCCCGCATGGCGTAAATCCCAAATGATCCGGTGTCCACCGCTACCATCTGGTAGCACAGTTTGGTAATCCAGTGAAGTATATTCCGTACTCATATCTCGTGACTTGTCGGTAGCTTCACCCACTGGGCTAGTGCTGGCGAACTGCCGAATCAGCTTCTGGTCGGTATCGCGGATTTCAATTTGTACCTCTTCGGCATCGTTAGCCAAATAATAGTCAACAACTAATCCCGCC
>CAKZPJ010000672.1 GCA_937138955.1 uncultured Flammeovirgaceae bacterium
TTGACAAAAAAACCTCTCCTAATAAATCAAAAAATATAACTCAAACAGCTTCTTAGTTTTTTCGGTCTACAATCACGCCTTTTGGGCTGCAACCGCTCGGCGGTCCGAATCGTTACTTTTTCAGTCCGTAGCGCTGCTACGCTCTTCAAAAGTGCCTTGTTTCGCTCCAAAATTCGTTGTTTCCGCTATCGAACCAATAACTGAAACAGCTTCTTATACTTAAATCTGGTTGAATTCGTATATTAGGACGAATTATGGTAATGTACCGCTTCTCAAATATCTTTTGCCCTTGGGTATATGGGCTTATTTTAAGTGGCTTAGCAGTTGGTTTATTTACCCGTTGTGACTCGGCTCACTCCGAGCAAGTTCGTCCTCCGCACCGAACTGATCTTATCAAGGGGATTAACTTGGAAGGGCCGCGCGATCCGTTTGAACCTCACGAGATAGGACCCATAGATTCATTAGGGTTTAACTGGGTATCGCTAGTTCCCTACGCTTTTAGCATCCCTGGGGAAACCTTTGTGCGCTGGCAAGCTGAGAAAAAGTACTACTACTGGGGGGAAAGTCTAACTGGAATTGCTCATTGCGTAGAAATGGCGCATGACCGAGGAATGAAAGTAATGGTAAAGCCTCACCTATGGGTGAAAAACCAAGGTTGGCCCGGTGATTTTGACTTGGAAAGCCCTGAGGTCTGGGCTGCTTGGGAAAATGATTACCGCGACTATGTGTTGGCTTTTGCTAAGTTAGCCGATTCGTTATCGGTAGAGCTATTCTGTATTGGTACGGAAGTGCGGCACTCGGTAAAGCAACGACCGGAGTTCTGGAGGTCACTTATTCGCGATGTACGTGCGGTATACGATGGGCCACTAACCTACGCTGCCAACTGGGACAACTATCATAACGTTGCGTTCTGGAACGACCTGGATTATATTGGCGTTGATGGGTATTTCGCGCTGTCGGATCAGCCGAAGCCATCTAAGGAAGAACTGATGAGAGGATGGAAACCGGTTAAGAAAAAGCTAGCTTCGTTTAGTCGGTCACTAGACCGCCCATTGATTTTCACCGAATATGGTTACCGTAGTATGATTCATAGTGCGGGCGAGCATTGGAATATGGACGAAAGCGAATTGACTACCGATATGTGGGCACAACGCACTGCTTACGATGCTCTCTACGAATCTTTTAATACCGAATCCTGGTATGCAGGAGGTTTCCTATGGAAATGGAGTGTGCCCCATCACCGTTCGGGTGGCGCGAATAACAGTCGCTTCACCCCTCAGAATAAACCGGCTCAGGAAGTGATCTATCGCTGGAACAAAGGTAGATGAATAATGGAAACCGGAGACGGAAGTCCGGAGACCGGAAAAAGGTAAAATATGAAAAGTGACCAATGACCATCTAGCAATCGGGCAATTGAACAATCAACAATTCAATAACTACACGACGATGTACTACACTATTACACTATTTTCTTGGTTGTTTTTTATTGGGTGTTCGTCGCCTGAGAATACTTCTGTCCAAACCGAAATAAGTCAAGAGGATATAGTTCAAACAGTAGCCGATGTTGAGGTAGATATTACCTCCATCGAACTAATTGATTTAGATGGTAATCCAATTAGTTGGGATACAATGAAGGGCAAAAAGGTGTTTCTTAATTTCTGGGCTACTTGGTGTAAGCCCTGCATCTTAGAAATGCCTTCCATGAGTGAAGCTGCTGAACAGTTAGGTGAAGACTACGTTTTTCTGGCGGCTTCCTATGAAGATTTAGCTAAGATTCAGAAGTTTGTTGAGAAGCGAGATTTTTCTTTTCAGTTTGTGCACACTAAAACTTCCATTGAAAACCTAAATATTTACTCGCTACCTACTACCTTTCTAATCAACTCTGAAGGGGAGTTAGTAGAAACAGTTATTGGCAGCCAGGAGTGGAACGAAGCTGAAGCGATAAATCAATTGAAAGCTCTTTAATGCCTCTATGCTCTTTTATTTCTCGCAGCACTTTTTGTAGTAGTATTTGAATAAATGATTTCATTAATAATGGTTATATTACGTTGTAGGCTGGCTTGTTCTTAATTTCATTTATAAAGGCTTCAACCTTCTTTAATACTTCATATTCTGGAACATCTTTTTCTATCCATATATGAATATCTCCTAAGTGATTCATACCTAAATAGGCTGCGCTACTTCTAAATGAAACAAAAACCCCTCCGTTTCAGTATATCTACGGCTAGGTGCCGTTTGCGACCGTTCACTTTTTTGCCGCGCCCTTTAGATTTGTAAAACAAAGTATCACTTTGAAAAGTACAAAATAAAAAGAACCGAAAGTGCAGAGGTGAACTACCGGATTGCCTAAGAAATAAAGACTTATCGCCCGAATTAGTCCTCTACGCTTTTGTATTGAAACAGCACCAGCGCTCGGAGCCCGATTAGAACATTAAGTATGACTTACGAAAGTGGACGCCGCCTTTAGGTTTGTAGCATAGTAAAATTTTAAGAAAGCAGTTGTTACTACTAAGCTGTGTAAATGTGTGTAGTCCGCCTAAGGCGGATTATGCATATTTACACAGCAAAACGCCAGCCTAGGTGAGCCGGGCCCCGGCGGCTAAGGTCGCCGCCAAGAGAGACTTATCCCGCGATCGCCCGGCGACCTTTAGATTAGCATCATGGATCAAGCAT
>CAKZPJ010000673.1 GCA_937138955.1 uncultured Flammeovirgaceae bacterium
GAAGCTCCGCCGGTGCCTAATATTAGTGCCTGAGAAATAGTTGAGCCATTCAACCAAGGTACTAAAGAATCGCGAAAGCCATAGTAATCGGAGTTGAAACCCACTTTTCTGTTCTTTTCAACCCGAACGGTGTTCACTGCGCCAATGCGTTCTGCTACTGGATCAAGTGCATCTACGTATTCCATTACCTGTTGCTTGTAGGGAATAGTAACGTTCAGACCTCGTAGGTTAGAATACTGCTGAAAAATTTCAGGTAACTGCTTAATGGTCGGTATTTCAAACAGCTCGTAGGCTGAATCAGTGATTTCCTCTCGTTGAAATTTTTCGGTAAAATATCGTTTAGAAAAAGAGTGGCTTAATGGGTAGCCGATCAATCCGTATAAATGTTCAATATCACTCAAAGTAATAATAGGTTTAGGAAAAGTGTTTCTTTATGCTAATTGCTCTTTTTTCTTATTCAGAATGTTATAATCAATTCACCTGATAGGTTAGCCCAAATCTAATGAATCTGCTGTAAGCTTCATTAATTCCACCATCGAAGCCCGATTTATAATTTCTGATCCCTCGTGTATAGCCAATGTACCCTCCGTATTTATCCTGGCTAATATTGACCTGAACCCGGGGTCGGATATCGGTATTAATCGTTTTTCGGTCTCTTTTAGTATTGTATTCTCGGGTGCCGGCTTCAGCACTCCCTCTCTCCCGAGAGCTAAGGCAATAAGCGACGTCCATTCCCGCTGAAAAATCAATTGCCATATTTGCTAAGGTTAGCCGATAACCAATTTTAGGAAACAGATTGATAAAACTATTATTTAAATACGTTCGACCATCAGCAGCTATTGGGCTATTTCCGCCAGTGTTGGCAGAAACCCGAGTGATCTTTACTTTACTCCGCAGCATCTCGTATCCGAGATCAGCTCCAATAATGAAATTACTTTGGTAAACCTGGGTTACATTAGCGGAGATACCATAACTCAGCCCACCGCGCGAACCGTAGGGAGTATTAGTGTAACCATCTTCTTCTTGGGTGTTGAAATTTATCCAAGACGAACTCGTGGCCGATTCTCCCACAAAAGAAAAAAGCCCCGAATTTAGATTGATGCCCACCTCAGTAGATTGGCCGTAAGCACTGATAAAGCAGAAAGATAAATAGATTATAAACAGTATCTTCTTCATATCCCATTTTCTTGTTACGCAGAATAAATGATTTCTTTGTTAGAAAGACACCTATTAACCGAGCAACGTTGTACTCTTCCCAAAATAGCTATCGCTACGTAGTGAACTGCTTATTGATACTAATACTCTACCACTTCATTAACTCGCCGACGAGGAATAAGAAATAGCTCTTTCTGTCGGCCATCCAGATATCGTACGTTCTCGCCGTCAAAGAAGGCATCTTCTTCCATCATCATCCGTACTTCTTTATTCCAATCCGGAATGAATACCGCCGCATTCAGTTCAATAGAATAAGCCGTGTTGGCGTACATAGGGTAATCGCCTTTTACCGGTACGCCACCCTGTTGATCCCATAGCCCAATGGTAGGGCCCGAGCCGTGACCGTAGTAGCCAATGGGATGAGTGTAAATAGTAGGCTTGATACCTTCGGCCTTCGCTTCTTCAATAGATGCCAGCAAGATTTCGTTGCCAGTACGACCGACCTGAAAGTTGTCGGTGAGAATATCCATCAGGCGCAGAGCAGTCTGGTGGGCTTTTCGCAAGTATGGAGGGGCTTCGGTTTCCCCTGGCTTCAGCACGTAAGCATTTTCCTGCGTATCGGTATTCATATCCAGATAGGTAATGCCAAAATCAACGTGCAGTAAATCGCCGGGCATAATCACTTGTTTATCCGGTCGTTGGGAAAAATTACGCTCTTGCTCCGTATTTTCCGGGTCGGCTCGTTGCACATCTACCGTAGGGTGAAACCACGCATCTAGCCCCAGTTCATTTACTCGATTGCGATACCACCACACTACTTCTTCGGTCGTAGTGACGCCCGGATGAATTACTTTCTCCGAAAAACCTTCGGCAATAATGTGGTGAGCAATACGGGCAATATGTTCGTACAGGATCTCCTCACGTTCGGTGCGGGTTTCCAGCCAGCCAATAGCTAGTTTCTCAGCGGTGGTAACCTTTTTAGCTTGGGCGGTTGATAAGGCACCTATCAAGTGCAAATAGTCGGTATGAGCCAAGCCATCGGCTTGAGCGAAGTACTCTGAAGTATTTACGCCAATTTGTTCAGGATTGCGATCGGTAATAATCTCGGCCAGACGTTTCCACTGGTCGGGTTCTTCTTCTGGGTTCCAGGCTTTCTTAAATACACTGCCTACATTGTAGCGAGCCACCGCCAGACATTCTACCGAGTCGGCTCCCTCGGGATAATACATAACGAGCATGGTGGTGCGCCGAGCCGAAAGCCAGGTAGGTGGAAGTAGCGTTTTTAGTACCGGATCTTCATTGTATTCGCGAGAAATAAGTAGCCACAGATCAATGCCACTGCGCTTCATCAAATCAGGCAAAATAGTGCGGATGCGCTCTTCTAAAATTTCTTCTTCTACCTGGGCTCGTTCTTCCAAGTCAAGCACTTTAGGTAAAGCAGACTGGGCTATAAGGGAAAAGCTGATAAAAAAACAGCAAATAGTGGCAATCAGATTCTTCAATCTCATAGTACAGGAAAGGTTTTGGTCAACCTCAAAACTACAAAACGAACGGTAGGCTTCCTAGCAAATAGGTAGTGATGGATGAGTAATTATGAGCGAATAACAAATAGCACCTTTAACTACTCATAAGTCAATTACGGCTTTTTTGGTACAAGTACACTGGTTCAAAAAAATTGGGATTATTCGTTAGGCCAACGTTCTCAAATCCGTTCTTTTCCGCTACTCGTTTGGCTCCTTCATTATCGGGGGTAACAAAGGCTTTGAGCGTAATGAAAGGTAGGTTCTCAAAGGCATAGCGAGTCATCTCTGCTACAATCTCAGTGGCAAAACCTTGTCCCCAAAAGTCAGGTGAAATGGCGTAAAACAACTCAGCTTCTTCTTCATCTAGTGAGTTATAACCCGTAGACCCTACCAGTTTGCCTGATTGCTTTTCTTCTACTCCGAAGATTAGAATCGGATTATCCGAATCATAAAACGAAGTGATGAGCCCCAGCAGATGTTTAATGCCTCGTTCAGTCATAGTTTCCTCATCGAAGGCCAAAGTGGAGGTTACCCGTTGGTCACCCAAAAGTGCTACGAAATCGGCTTCATCGGCGGTTGTAAGTTGTCGGATAATGGTTCGTGATGTTCCGGTAGAATGAAAAGTGCCCATATCGGAGGTGAAGATAGTAAAACTTAGATATTCATGTTCGGCAACTACCAATGAACCAATGAGGGTTTTAAGCAATAACTCTTTTAGTATTAATAGCAAATAGTCCAACTCAACTGCGAACGATCGTCTTGCCGAAGTTTATCGAATAGGGTCGGGGTATCGGAGAAATCTACCGTAGCGGTTAAAAATTGATCCCAACTATCATCTTTCAACAACTCGAGCACGGTTTGCTTCCGACGACGATAATCCCAGCGAGCCTGCTGATGTGGTGGAATCTGAGAAACCTGCGAACTGATAATCTGCTTCCGCTGCTGGTGAAAACTACCGCCCAGCTTAACTTCCGCCGAACGAGTGCCGTACCAACTCAATTCAATTATTTTTCCTTCATTTCCTACGGCATCAATACAAGTTTGTAGTCCGGCACTACTCCCACTGGTATGAAACGCCACGTCGAGCGAGTCATCTGAGGAATCATATAGCAGAAAGCCCTGCTCTTTGGCACCAGCCTGCCGAGCTGAGTCTGCTTCAGCTACCTGCACCTGCGTAGCCGGAAACTGACGAGATAAATGCGCTACTAACGAGCCAATCAGTCCCATGCCTACTACCAGAACCTGATCTCCGGCAGAAGCACCACTATCCCAGATAGCATTCAGCGCAGTTTCCACATTGCTGGCTAATACTGCTCGCTGCGGGGGGACTTCGTCGGGAATAACAGTTACATCAACTTCGTTTACTACACAGCTTGACTGATGAGGATGAAGCAAGTGAACGTGCTTACCCAGAAGGGAGCTAGTACCCTCAACTACTTTTCCTACTAGCGAATAGCCGTACTTGATTGGAAATGAAAAATCACCTTCCATATACGGCACGCACATAGAATGATGCAGTTCTGCCGGGATCTGCCCGGAAGCCACCAAAGTTTCAGTACCATTGCTGATGAGCGAATAGGCCGCTTCTACCCGACATTGACCATTATTGAGAGGTAGTGTTGGCTGGGTACGAACGAGGCTTTCCTGCGCCGAAAGATGCCAAAGTGCGGAAGTATTATTCATGGTGCATTTCGCCCACAAACATAAACGTATCGCCGATAGACTTGTAGTAAAAGCGATCAAACTGTACCGCTTCGCTGACTGAAGTAATTTCGGGTAGCGTAAAGCTATCCAGTCCTGACCCAAAGATCAGGGGAGCAATATGTAGTTGTAGCACATCGATAGATTTTTGCGCCAAAAAGCTGGAAGTAGTGGCCGAGCCACCTTCTACATATACAGTAGATAACCCATTCTCGAAGAGTAACTTGAGTATATCGGGGCAGGCAATTTTACCAGCATCGTTAGACGGTAGCTGTACGTATTCGGTATTCTCTAAGCCAGGATCATCCCCACTACCAATAACTAGCACCGGATTTTCAGTATCGCTTTGTAAACTACTGAAATCACTCTCGGTAGAACAGATCACAACTCTTCGGGGGTTGCGACCTTCTACTAAGCGAACGGTGAGCGAAGGGTGATCGTAATTGAGCGTGTGCGACCCAATAAGAATACTGGAACACAGAGCACGCATCCGATGGGCGTGTATGAGATTATCTTCGTTACCAATCCACTTAGAGTCGCCTTTTTGGGTAGCGATTTTTCCGTCCAACGATTGGGCGAAGTGGGTAATAGCTACGGCTCGTTGTTGCTTTCTAGCCTGAATCGGTAGAAAGCAATAGGGCATATACGTGGCTAGAAAATCAATAACCTCCTCATCCAACTCGTACACATAGTCTAGCACTAAAATCGTATTGTCTAGATAGAATGAAGTCGCTTTATGATGCTGAACATCAGCTTCAGTATCAATAACTACCAGCACCAGCGAATTTTGCGGATTGGGTACAGGAAGACGATTAACGTATACTTCGCACTTCTCCCCAAAATTGATAAAGCAAAAGCGCACTTCATCCGAAGTATCAGCAATGGTTTTTTTCAGTAGAAGTAAGCCCTGCCAATAGTTCTCCAGTGTCATGATTCTGTATTAACGATGATTATTGTTATTTGCGGGTAGGTCAATCATATGCCCCATCAGTTTCTGCTTCGTCTGAAGATATCCATAGTTCTCTTCACGAGGTGTGATTTCCAAAGGAACCCGATCTACCAGTTCAATTCCTGAATCGATAAAGCTATCCACTTTTTCAGGATTGTTGGTCATCAAATTGATAGACTTCACTTTTAGGTCTTTCAGCATTCGGATAGCAATGTCGTAATCGCGAGCATCAATTTCAAATCCTAAATGCAAATTAGCTTCGGCGGTATTTAAACCTTCATCCTGAAGATTGTATGCTTTCATTTTATTAATCAAACCAATGCCTCGTCCTTCTTGCCGAAGATAGATAATGATACCGCCTTCTTCTCCTGTTTTCCGCATTGCCTCTTGTAGCTGTTCACCGCAGTCGCAGCGTACAGAACCAAATACATCACCTGTCATGCATTCCGAATGAATTCGTACTAGTATAGGTTGAGAAAAAGTAGTTTTGTCGCTGACCATAGCGATATGAGGCATAGGATTATTCTCCTGGTCGGCGTACGCAATAATACGAAACGTCCCGTAAGGAGTAGGTAGGGGAGTTTCGGCCTGTCGTTCTAAGGGCACCATAATTATCTTTCCAGCCATTCATTAAATCGAATGGCAAATTTTATCATTCGCTCAATACAAGCTAATTTGTAAACATACGGAGTATCCGAATGATTTCCCAACTAGAACCAGTCGAGAAATGTTCTTCGGAAGAAAAGACCAGCAGTTAAGAAAAATGACGGTTCAACCCTACAGTTGATTAAAAATCCGTAACTTTCTCCAGACTACAAATGAACCTAATTTAAAGAATATGAACCATTCTATTGTGGTGATTGGCAGCTCTAATATTGATCTGATCGCCCAAGTAGCCCACTTTCCTCAACCCGGCGAAACCATAGGAAACGCTCGCTACAGTCAAGCCTACGGCGGAAAAGGAGCTAATCAGGCAGTAGCGGCTGCCCGGGCTGGGGGCGAAGTGACTTTTATTGCCAGCGTGGGTAACGATACGTTTGGTCAGACCATGCTTGTTAACTTTTCCAAAGAAGGTATCAGCACTGATTATATTACTCAGTCAGGTGAGGAATCTAGCGGTACGGCGATTATTTTGGTAAATGAATCTGGGGAGAATTGTATTGCTGTAGCTCCGGGAGCGAATGCGTTGCTTTCATCCGAACTGATTGACGAAGCCCGAATTGCTATTTCGGGCGCGGAAATCATTTTGCTGCAACTAGAAATTCCGGTAGAAACAGTGACTTATGTGGTGGAGCTGGCTAATAGACTGGGTAAAAAGGTAATGCTGAATCCGGCACCGGCTCAGGAGCTAAGCGACGATTTGCTAAAACACCTGCACTATTTAGTGCTTAATGAAACCGAAGCGGCCTTGCTGGTAGGACATCCGGTAGACACTAAACAGCAGATAGAGGCTGCGGCTAACGAACTGCTACAAAAGCGAGTGCAAACCGTAATTATCACATTAGGAGCAAGGGGAGCTTACGTGGCTACTCGGCGCGAGCAACAGACTATTTCCGCCTACCGAGTACAACCAGTGGACACTACCGGAGCGGGCGATACTTTTTGCGGTGCATTAGCCACGGCTTTGTCTCAACAAAAAAAGCTAAACGAAGCGGTTGCTTTTGCTAACGCGGCGGCAGCTTTAGCTACTACTAAACTAGGAGCACAACCTTCCGCACCTACCACTTCTGCGATCGCTACTTTAATAAAGGAACAATCATTTTCATCCGATGAGGATTTTTGAAATAATATTCTTTATTGCTGATTAAATATTACTTTTATGAGTATTATTTCCCTTGATTGGGGCATTCTTCCTCAGAATAATCTGCCAATTGAGGCGGAATAAAGGGTATAATCCCCAAAAATAGCTCATTTGAGGCTATTTTATGTTGTGGCATACAATTTTCATAAGTTATCACAGATTAACACAATTAAATTTTTGAGACTTATGAAAAGATACGCAATCCTCGTCCCCGCCCTGGCTCTGATGTTTGGCTGCAATCATAAAGAATTGGAAAATCAAGTTGCTGCTCTAGAAGCTGAGCGACAGCAAATTATGGCTGCTGCTGAACAGAAAGATGCTACTCTTACCGAGTTTATGCAATCGTTAGCAACCGTAGAAGATAACCTTCAGAAGATCCGGGAGCGGGAGCTGAACATCGAGATTATCCAGCAAGAGAAAGGAACAAATCCCAAAGAAACTCAGGAGCAGATTGTTAGCGATATTCAAATGATTAACACTTTGTTAGTAGAAAATCGGGAAAAGATTCAGGACTTGAATAAAAAACTAGCGGGAGCTTACGGCAAGAATAATAAACTAAGAAAATCACTCACTAAACTAAAAAATGACCTCACTGAGCAGATTAAGTTACGAGAAACAGAAATCGGTACGTTGAAGGAGAACTTGGTAGCCATGGAAATGAAGGTGGAGGATTTAAATATGAACGTAGCTGACCTGGAGAAAACCAACGTGGCGAAAGACTCGGTAATTGAAGAGCGAGTAACCGAACTTCACGAAGCTTTCTACGTTGCCGGAACTTCTAAAGAGCTGCAAGAGAAATCAGTAATCGACCGTAAGGGGGGAGTACTTGGATTGGGTAGAACTACCACTTTAGCGGCTAAGTACGATGCCCAGCAGTTTACTAAAATTGATATTCGTGAGCGAATGAGCTTTCCATTACCCAGCGAAGATATAAAGTTAGCGACTACCCATCCGGTAGGTTCTTACCAGATTAAAGCGAATGAAGAAGCAAAAACCAGCCAATTGGTTATTGCCGATCCTGAAAAATTTTGGGAGTCCTCTAAGTACCTAGTAATGGTCGTGAAGTAATCAACCCTTTTTTTTCCTCATAACCTCCGAACTACGGGAGCGTCCTGCTTCCGTAGTTTTTTGTTGTGGTCGAATAGTCAATATTGATAATCTGTTAGTGAATGATAGTAATCCATCAGCTTGGCTAATTCCGCGCCATTTTTTTTAGATACTTTCTCCTCCCTAGCGAACTTATAAAGTTCAGTTGAATGTGCGCCTAGTGTCTCGATAAGATCCTTAACGGAAGTTATCCTAATAATTTCACTATCTGATTTCATCAAATAGTGTAGATCAGGATCGCGAGCAAAACGATGAGGTTCTGTTCCCCCAAAAGTTTCGGTTGTTTTTTTAAAAAAGGATGTTTTCATCTTTGTCAAGATAGCAGGATAGCTAGAATTCCATTTTTTCACGAATCCTGATATCTCCGTTTCAAGGCTTGACTCAATGTAAATGAACACTTCATCACCTATAAATATTTTTTCAATAAGGCTCGGATTAGCAAAATCAAAAATAGTGCTGTCTTCCAGATACTGAAGTGCGTCATTGTGCAGATTTAGCCTCAGAGGAACCTGACGAACGTTTAGGTTTTCGTCATAAACTTCACCCGGTATGAATTCATCATACAAATATCGACTTCCTTTCACATATAACTTTGACGACTGATGGAGCGATCCTCCGTGAGTTGGCGTATCGGAGATAAGAGTCTGCGCTGAGGAAATTAAAGGGCATAAAAACAACAATAGTATGAAAAAAGTGGTAAGGCGATGATGGCCGTGCATAAAAAAATGCATATAGCAAAAAGTTATGTGATTATCACCAATATAATAATTTCAATTCATTTCTGGTACCGTTATTTTCGGTTGAGTAAATGATAACGAAGTAGCCCATATAGAACGACAAAAGAGATTAAATTTCGGTAATAACAAAGAAATTCAGCATACTAAGATTGGCTCGACCATAACGCACTACTCTTTTCTGGCTATAGGAAAAAACAATGAATTAATCAGTTCGTTGAAAAACTAACTAAGATCGCAGTATGAAATAGAACTCAGTTGCTAAAATAATCTTCTTTTTTACACAACCCCCAATATGAACCGACGCAATTTCACCCGCACTCTAGCTGCCGGAGCTTCAGCACTTCCGTTCACCCATTCATTGGCTTCTTCTCTTTCTCAAGACAAAAAACTGGGAGTGGCATTGGTTGGCTTAGGCGGTTACAGCAGAGGACAACTGGGGCCAGCATTACAAGAAACTGAAAATTGCTACTTAGCGGGAGTCGTTACGGGTACCCCGGAAAAAGAGAAAATAAATCGGA
>CAKZPJ010000674.1 GCA_937138955.1 uncultured Flammeovirgaceae bacterium
GAAAGCCCTTCCGAAACAGCGGAGCCGCCATAGTGTCGTACAGGTTCTGCTCTAGCTCAGGAGCGAGCCTACCGTCTCCTATCCAGTTTGCTTGCCAGTCGGTGGTATCAATCTTGGCAGTTTCAAACCAGGCTGGCTCGGCGTATTCAGTCTGGTTACCATAATTATCCCAGATGCGCACAGTCCAATAGTAGCGCGTGTGAGGTTTCAAGGGTAGGCCGGCGAAGGTAGTATTTATGCTTTGGCTTGATGTAGTTTTTCCACTGTCCCAGATATCTGCCCCACCTGAAGTGATAGTTTCTTCGGAACTGCCTACCCGTATCTGATAGGCAACTTGCATAGTATTACGCTGACGGCTAGCTACTACCCAAGAAAACCGCGGTAGCGCGGTGTCAATTCCGAGTGGGTTGGCTTGGTACTCGGTTTGCAGACGAAAGGGGGAACTTATGTTAGCAGTAGTCTGCCCCATCGCTAAACCAAAGAGCAGAAACATGCTTATCCCCAGCACTAAAGTAAACTTAATCAACATGGCGAGTCTGGATTACTGTTTAGTTATGGATTTGAAAATCAATATAGTCTCCTTCCTTAATCTTGTGCCGACCGGTGAACCCCGCGTTCACCTCCACTACGTACCGGGCTTCGGAGGAAGAGGGAATAGATTTTTCCGAATAAGGCATTACGCCTTGGTATATGGTAACAATTTCTTTACTCTCGCCGACGTAAATAATATCCAGAGGTACTTTTACATTCTTCATCCAGTACGCCTGCGTTTCGGAACGATCATGAATGAATAGCATTCCCTGCAACTCATCCATCGAGCTGCGGTACATCATACCCTGCGCCCGTTGTTCCTGGTCATCAGCTACCTCAATCGTAATTTGCTGCAAAGTATCTCGTTGCTCTTCATTCAAAAACCACAGCTTCCCTTCTTCGAGAAATTGAGGCTCATCAACTACTGTAGAGATATTAGGCTGATCGGATACGTCATAAGCTTCTTCATCGTTAAGAAAAAAAAAGTAGATAATAGCTACAACAGCCCCCCCCATTAGGACAAGAATAAGTAGTTTTTGGGCGGAAGAAATATTGGTGATTTTATCTTCGGGATTGGTAGTAGGTTTGCTCATATTTAACGTTATGGTCAGGCAAATTTAGTAGTTAATTGCGAACTAGAAACACAAAATTAGCAACAGAGTTAAAATTCGCACCTTTTCACTGTATTTATCTACTGACAACTTCCCAGAGTAATAGCTCCAATCAAGTCACTCCGCTTAATAAATTGATTTGCAAATTAGTAGTAATTACTCATATTTGTGCCCATAACCATTTACCAAAATAACGTACTTCAAAATGGAAAACATAGACGTTTCTGCTGCAATTCAAACACTGAGCGAATACGCAGCTCTATATGTTCCAAAGCTATTACTTGCTATCATTACCCTAATCGTTGGCTTATGGATTATCAATCAGGTTATTAAAAGTATTAGAAATGCTTTAACTAAACGGCAAGTAGACCCTTCGTTGGTTCCGTTTTTATCCAGCCTTATTAAAGCACTACTCATTATTATTTTAGTAATTAGCGTAGCTGGTCAGTTGGGTGTTGCTGTCGCCTCGTTTGTTGCTGTGCTTGGTGCAGCCGGTTTAGCCATTGGTTTAGCCTTACAGGGCAGCTTGGCCAATTTTGCTGGCGGAGTACTCATACTTATTTTAAAGCCATTTAAGGTAGGTGATGTTATTGAAGCTCAAGGGGTTACTGCTTCAGTTTCAGAAATACAGATTTTTCATACAATACTTAAAAGTTACGATAATAAGACAATTATCATTCCTAATGGCCCATTATCTAACGACAAGATCACCAACTACTCTACTGAAGCTACTCGTACGGTAGAGTGGGTATTTGGCATTGGCTACGATGATGATATTGATAAAGCTCGGCAGATTATTAAAGATACCGTGTTTACCGACGAGCGAGTACTAAATCAAGATGCTCCGTTCATCAATCTTGCGGAACTGGCCGATAGCTCGGTTAACTTTAAGGTGCGCGCTCAGTGCAATCAGGCTGACTACTGGAGCCTACTATTTGATAAAACCGAAGCAATAAAGAAGGCATTTGATGCTAACGGTATTAGTATTCCTTATCCTCAAGTAGATGCTCATCTTCACCAAAACACATCGGGGCAGTAATATTGCAGTATTAATTGTTTTCAATATCTAATCAATTTTATGTAAGTCAGCTACATGCTGCCTAAACAAGACTGTACTATGAAAAAAGTCTTATTATTAATTGTACTGGTTACGTTATGTCAGCTAAACCTACTAGCTCAAGTAGAACCCGACCCTACCGTTTTTTTGTCTCCTCCCGATACTTTAGGAGCTGATACCGTATGGACTACTTCCACTAAATTTGGGCTTAATTTCAATCAAGCTGCTTTTAGCGATAATTGGACGGGGGGTGCGGTGAATTCCGTTGCTTTTTCTGGTTTGTTCAACTATTTAGCGAATTACAAAAGTGGCTCTTGGTCGTGGAATAATACCGCTGATTTGCTATTTGGAGTGGTCAACAATCAGGGACAAGGGGTACGCAAGACGCAAGACCGAATCTTTTTGGACAAGAAAGTAGGTTATTATATTTCTGAAGATTGGAATGGTTACGGCTCGCTAAACTTTCTTACGCAGTTTGGTCCAGGATTTCGTTACGTGGACTTAGCAACCGGAGGAGAAGATGCGTTGCGGATTTCAGATTTTCTAGCACCAGCGTTCTTAACATTATCATTAGGGTTTGAATATATGCCTACTGATAACTTCTCTCTACGGCTCAGCCCATTTTCACCGCGTATCACAATTGTAAACGATACTGAGCTATACCTTAATACCGAGAATAATACAAACTACGGAGTTGAAATTGGTGAAACCGTGCGTTATGAATGGCTAGCATTTCAGATGCTATTAAGCTGGAATAAAAATATTACTGATAATATTAGCCTCCAGACTCGTTATTTGACCTACGCCAACTACGAAAACCTATCCCTAGATCAGATTGACCATCGGTTGGATGTAACCCTGGCTGCTAAACTGACTCAATATATCAATGTCAACTTCTCAGCGATTGCCCTGTACGATTTTGATCAGATTGATGAACTTCAGTTTAGCCAGCTTATTGGGGTGGGTATACTACTTAGCCGAGAAAAGGCAGTTGTTGAATAATGGAAGTGCAAAAGCTATGAAATTCTCTGGCTTAGTACCTATGTTCTTCCGTTTCCACCTTCAATTCTTTTCTCTCTCCAATAGAGTTGTATTATAGCCCCCACTCAGCCACTTCGCTACGCGCTCTAAAGAGGTTATTATCCCTTTCGCAAAATCATTTTTTTTCAACAACAGTTGGTCTCTCAACCTTTCTAGGCAATTAACTATCTATAGAAAAGAATACTACACTAGTATATAAACCCAAATTTTTTCTTATAATTGCAATACTACAAAATAGTATTGGCTATGAAACAGCGCTATTTAGGTGAGTTTGAAGAGATTGTTTTGCTAACGGTTGGTATTCTTCATGGTAATGCCTATGGGGTTTCTATCCGAGAGGAAATTGAAAGGCGACTGGACAGATCCGTTAGTATTGGATCGCTACAGGTTACGCTCAGACGTATGGAGAAGAAAGGATACCTTACGTCCGCTCACGGTGAAACAAATCCATTGAGAGGCGGCCGACCCAAGTTATATTTTGAGATCACTCCTTATGGGAAGCAGCTATTAGAATACGCTAAAGAAACCCGAAATAACTTATGGAATGCATTACCTCAACTGGTTCTAAATCTCAAGTAAGTGAAAAATGAACCTACCCCACCACCAAAGTTTCCCTTCAGGTTGCTGAAGTGGTTTTGCCAGCCGGAATACCATAGCGATATTGAAGGAGATTTACTGGAAACATATTACCGTAGGCAGAGCGACTGGGGTCGCGAAAAAGCGAGTACTTTTCTGTACCAAGAAGTCTTACTCTTATTTCGTCCGGGATTAATTTATTTTGTTTCACCAAGCCTTCCCATGAACTATAGAAGTCTACTACGTAATCACCTGAAAGTTACTTGGCGCAACCTTCAGCGAAAAAAAGCTACATCGTTACTTGAGATACTCGGATTGGGCCTCGGCCTGGCTTGCTGCCTGGGAATTTTTTTATGGGTAGCTGGCGAGCTAAGCTTTGATCAATTCCATAGTAAGAAAGACGAAATTTTTATGGTAGAACTTCTACTGGATGGTTGGGAAGAAAGTGTCGTAACCCCAGCGCCTTTGGCATCTTCCCTAGCTTCAGAATTTCCCGAAATTATTCGTGCTTCTCGCTATAGCTACTTTCACGATGGAATGCTATTGAAAGTAGGCGACCAGCAGTTGATGGAACAAGGAGCTAAGGTAGACTCGTCGTTTTTCAATATGTTTGATTTTACCTTTAAGGAAGGTAGCCTTCATAATTTTGAAGGAAACAAAATTATTCTAACTGAAAGCACTGCTGATAAATACTTTCCCGATAAAAACGCTATAGGGAAAATTCTTTCTATCAATCAAGAAGAGACGTATCTGGTAGCTGCGGTTCTGGAAGACGTGCCAAAAAATTCTTCATTTCAATTTGACTTCGTCATTCCGTTTGAACCGATTACCGAGCAGAATTGGGGTGCTTGGTTCTGCGCGACCTTGATTCAACTGGATGAGCAAATAGAACCACAGCAATTCTTAACCTCTACAAATAGTCTTAAAACCTTTTATGATACCATTGATAAAGCAAAATGGTCGTCCCGCTTCATTCCCCTTCCAGATTTCTACTTTCACGATAAGATGACTCCCTTCTTCCCCCAAAGTGGTAATTTGAATTTAATCTGGATATTTTCTATTGCTGGTTTCGTCATTCTGATCTTATCTTGCCTTAACTATGTAAGCCTTACTACGGCAAAGTTTGTCACCCATTTCCGCCAAATTGGCCTTGAAAAACTATTAGGCGCTGGCTACTGGCAATCGTCTCACAAATACTTGATAGAAGCCTTCCTTCATACATCGCTAGCACTCATCGTAGCCAGCTTATTTCTGCTGCTCTTCCAAAGATACTATGAGGATATTGATCTGCTGAACCTTGCAGAAACATTGCACCTTAACCATATTACTTGGATTGTGCTTGGGGTGTGTCTCAGTATGATCTTTTTTAATACGGTATTACCTGCGTTGACGCTGAAGACTATTCCACCAATGGCTTTATTGCGAAAAAATGAAGAACATACACTTTCCAGCAGTTCTTTACGAAGAGGGTTGGTTATTCTTCAGTTCTGCGTGAGTATTAGCATGATTATCAGCTTACTAATTTTTCAGAAGCAGCTCGATTTCATTCAAAATAAGGAACTTGGGTATCGTAAAGATCAGGTACTCTCTATTCGGCTAAACAACCAGACTGCCCCAACTCTTCCAGTCTTTAGAGACAAACTACAACAACACGCCAATGTATTAAATGTGTCTCAAAGCTCTTTTGAGTACGTTTACTTTGATATGACAATCGCTGATTGGGAAGGTAAAAGTAGTGAAGAATCCATCATGGTAAGACCCATGACTGCCGATCAAGAATTTGCTAAGACGTTGGAAATTGAAATGGTGGAGGGTAGATTTTATGATGACCGCCTGACCGAAGATGAATCGCTCGTCATTAATCAAGCAGCAGCTCGCGCTATGGGCTGGGATTTAGCAACCGGTAAAAAGGTAAGACTACCTGGCGAAGAGGAAGATAGAACCATCATTGGAGTCGTCAAAGATTTTCATTATTGGAGCCTGACTAAAGCAATTGAACCTCTGTTTATTATTCACGGTAGTTCCGGGAACGTATACGTGAGTATGAGAGAGGGTACGGAAAACGAAATGGTTGCCTACATTGAGAAAGCTTACCAAGAAGTAAATCCAGACTACCCAATGGACTATGTTTTATTAGCGGATCGGTACCATAATCAACATGCAACTTATCATCAGGCCGGTATGCTATTTCAAGTCTTTGGCATCGTAGCAGTAATCATCTCGTGTATTAGTTTATTAGCGATGATTAACTTTACTGTAGAGCGGAAATCCAGAGAGGTAGGAATACGTAAAGTACACGGAGCTAGTTTCTGGAATATTATTCATCTGTTACAGAAGGATTTTATTCTCTATGTGTTCTTGGCTTTCATCTTCTCTATTCCTATCACTTGGCTCGTCATGAATCGTTGGCTACAAATATTTGCGTATAAGACCGCCTTTTCTATTGACCAGTTCTTATCAGGAGGATCAATAGTACTGATAACAGCAGTCGCCACCACTCTTTTTCATGCGACTCGAGCCGCATCAGCAAACCCTATTCGCGCTTTAAGAGACGAATAATATTGGGCATCAGTATATCTCGCAGACTACCATTGCCGAACCGTATGGAGATAGCCAATACTATCCCGAAGTTTTTATACTTTCTTAAGTAAACTTGCCATTCCAGCGGATATTCTGTTTCTTTCCCAAACAGACCTAACCGCACAGCTTATGAAACCTTTACTTACTGTTCTTCTCCTTCTTCCTTTTGGATTACTCGCTCAAGACCGATTGACGGGTGAACAATTTGCTACTCGCTCCGAAGTAATCGCTCAACACGGAATGGCGGCGACCAGTCAGCCACTGGCTACGCAAACAGCGCTCTATATTCTCCGGCAGGGTGGTAATGCTATTGATGCTGCCATTGCCGCTAACGCCGTATTAGGATTAACTGAGCCTACCGGCAATGGAATTGGCGGCGATCTATTTGCTATCGTTTGGAATGCCCAAAGTGAAGAACTACTCGGGTTGAACGCCAGCGGTCGTTCCCCTTATGATTTATCGCTAGCATATCTTGAAGAAAACGGTCATGAGGAAGTACCCTATCGAGGGCCATTATCAGTGAGTGTACCCGGCTGTGTGAGCGGTTGGTTTGCCCTGCACGAGAAAATGGGAAGCCTCCCCATGACCACCATCCTGCAACCGGCAATTGATTATGCTCGCAACGGTTTTCCACTCACAGAAGTGATTGCTTCTGGCTGGAAAGGAAACGCCCGAGTGCTACAGCAGTACGAAGGCTTTTCTGATGTCTTTATGCCCAATGGCAAAACTCCAGAAAAGGGAGAGATATTCAAAAATCCGGGACTGGCAAACACACTAGAAAAAATTGCCAATGAAGGGCAGGATGCGTTTTATCAAGGTGAGATTGCCAAGACCATTGCTGACTACATCAAAAAACAAGGAGGATTTTTATCTACCAAAGATTTAGCGGATCATACCGCGGATTGGGTAGATCCGGTTTCTACCAACTACCGGGGCTACGAGGTGTACGAACTACCTCCCAACGGCCAGGGCACAGCGGTACTGCAAATGCTCAATATTCTGGAGGGTTACGACTTAGCCAGTATGGGCTTTGGTAGCGAGGAGTACATCCACCACCTGGTAGAAGCCAAAAAAATAGCGTACGAA
>CAKZPJ010000675.1 GCA_937138955.1 uncultured Flammeovirgaceae bacterium
GACCAGTGAACGGGGTACAATGGGCTACGATGAAATTAATGTAGCCCGAACGGCGGGTTACTACGGTTGGCCCTACGCCCTGGCGCAGAACATCGCCTATCCTGATTTTGATTTTGCCACCTCTCAGCCCGGAGCTTTATTCAATCCTTCAGCGCCGCGAAACGATTCGCCTAATAATACCGGGGCGGTAGAACTACCTCCAGCTACTCCGGCGATTATGTGGTATCCCCGCCAGTCTACTTACGATTTTCCCTACCTGGGGCAGGGCGGATTGAATATTATGGCTGGGCCGGTGTACCGCAGTGAGCAGTACCCGTTTTCTCAGGAGCGGCTACCCGATTACTACGATGGTAAGCTAATTTTTTTCGATTGGGTACGCGGTTGGATAAATGCTGCTACGCTGAACGAGAACCAGCAGATTATCGCAGTGGAACCGCTACTTGATTCTCTTAAATTTTCCCGTCCTATTGATGTGCGACTAGGTTCGGAGGGTGCACTGTACGTGCTATCTTACGGCTCACACTCCTACGCCCGAAGCGAAGACGCCAGCATCACCCGGATTTCCTATCCCCGAGGTAATCGACCACCAGTAGCTCAACTGCAAGCATCCGGTACCACCGGAGCGGCACCACTATCGGTGAAGCTTTCGGGTGAAAAATCTTACGATGACGATTTAGGAGATGAGCTTACTTACGAGTGGATCATTGATGATACGCGGTATACCGAAGCCCAGATCGAGCACCATTTTGAGCAAGTAGGAATTTATCCGGTTACCCTTAGGGTGCAGGATAGCCGGGGTGCTACCGTCGAGCAAACCAGCGAAATAGTGGTAGGAAATACCGCTCCGTCAATTAGCGTACGTACCGCCAATAACCGCTCCTTCTACTGGGAGGACGACACGCTACACTACCGAATTGATGTGAAAGATGCCGAAGACGGAAGTTTGACTACTGGTACCTTAGATGAAAATAAAGTATCGGTACAGTGGTCGTATACTGCGGTTCCAACATCAGGGGGGCAAATTGCCAACGTTCACGCTATAGCCTCGGGTAAGCAACTGGTGATCGAAAACGGCTGCGTAGCCTGCCACGCTACCGATACTCGGTCCTTGGGGCCTTCTTACGCGGAGGTAGCCCAACGCTATGCCCGCGATCCTAATGCCGTAGACCGATTGGCCGAGACAATCATTCAGGGCGGAAGCGGACAGTGGAATATGAACCGGCAAATGCCCGCGCATCCGTTTATTGAAAAAGACGCCGCCGAAACGATGGTCAACTACATCCTTTCTCTGACCAAGCCGCAAACTATCCAGCAGCCAGTAAGCGTAGCGGGTGCTCTGGCTTTTGATCAGCACCGGGAGGTCGGTGGGAAATACCAGTTGCAAGTATCTTATCAGGATGATGGCGGAGCTGTGCAGGTACCCATCCGCCGCAGCGAGCAGCTAACGTTCGTATCCGCCAAATTATCACCGGCCAGCGCCGACCAGTGGTCAGGGGTAGTTTTGCGGAACAATGGTAAAGCCCTGATTAGAGAAACCCCGGCTCATCTCACCTTCCAGCGTCTAGATCTTAGTAGAATTACGTCAGTGAGTATTGAGTTGACTTCGCCGGTAGCCGGACGGGTAGAAGTACGCTTGGATGGTCCGAAGGGGGAGTTGATTGGTCAAACCATCTTAGCAGAAGCATCAGCTCCCCAGACGACCAGTGTGAGTATTAATAGCCTAACGGGGTTTCACGATGTCTGCTTCGTGTTTCATGGCTCAACCCGGGCTGACCAACCCCCGCCCGCCACATTTTTTGAAGTAGGTTCATTTTTCTTTTCCCAAGAACTTCCTGAAAATGAAACTGTTTCCAGTCGCTAATTACTGATCAGGGTAGTGTTGCTTTAGCTCAGGTTAATTTGCTATCTTCGGTAAAAAAGAAACGATGAAATCATTTTGGGACTATTTTCTGATTTATGGCTTGGCGGCTGTCTTGGTGCTACTCTTAGCCATAATCATGCTGGCTAGTGACAGTTATTACTCGAGAATGGAGAGAATACCCTATTTTGACCAGATTGGATAGTTTGGATGGAGCGATTACTGATTTCGTAGTACACCATAAACGCACCTACATTCAGATTGACTCAACTGTTCAGCGATTGATCGTGCCTATCAAGAACGAGCAGTATCAACCAGAGTATTTTCATAAAATGATTAACCTTGCGGACTCAATTGTGAAAGAAGAGAACAGCAAAGATATTCTATTGATTGCCGATGGGAAGTTTTATGTTTTTGAAATCAACGAAGATCATTATCGCTGATAATGTGCATAATAGAAATTGGTTTGAAATACTCATGAAGTAGAAGATCTGGCTTATGAGAATATGAAGCAAAGCGACCGCTAATTTTCGCTATTTACGTAACCTTTACTTGAAACTTATTATTGCGATCACGCAAAAATTGGCCGACCTTGCTCATCTGTTACTGAGTTCTTTCTGCTT
>CAKZPJ010000676.1 GCA_937138955.1 uncultured Flammeovirgaceae bacterium
GAGTCAGCCCAGTCGTGGGTCCAGTAGCCGTGCAGCCACACATCTTTCGCCGACTGCCATCGGTTCGGCCGTTCGCTCTCGTACACGAACTTTCCGTAGTGCCGACCTACCGGAACACCGAACCGGGATACGCGGTCGCTACCTTCGTTAATTAGCTCTTCACCCTGCTGAGGAACCGACGCAACACGTAGCCACTCGCCCGGGTTGGGATAGCGGGCTAAGGTCATCGGTTCACCCGCGAAGAATAGCTCCAGAGCGGCCGGCTGCATATCGCGGCTGAAGCCCGTAGGTTTTATCGTTCCAAAGTCAGTAATGCCTTGGGCTTTAAGATCAGTCTGAAAAATATTCTGGTGAAACTCAGCAGGTATTCGGTTTTTGACTTCTTCGTTTTTGAGCGGCTCAAAGCCCTCAATTACCTGTCCCCCGATTAATCGTACTTCTTCGTCAGCGTAAGCTCGGTAGGTAATGGGGAAGGTGGCACTTCCAGAATCAGCAGCGGAGAGTTGAAGGGTAGATTCAATAGGGTAAGTACCCGCTCTAAAGTATACGGTGATAGCTCGCTCATCCCAATCACCCTGCTGTTTTAGTTGCCCAACGGCCCGACTGGCACGTTCCCAACTACTGAAAGGAGCTTCCTGCGTTCCGGTGTTAGCATCATCCCCCTCCGCAGAAATGTAGAATGCGTACTCCTGCGATTGAGTGCAGGCAACTAAAAGGATAAGAAATAGAAAAGGGAGGAAATTAGATACGGTAGTAGTTTCCTTCATTGGTTAGGTAGTTGTAAGCGAGCCAAGTGGTAAAAGTTAAAGATTATTCTACTTGAATACCAATGCTACACCCAGAAAATAGATGTAGTGGACGAGATAACTTGGACGTAAAAACCGTGAAGTGCTCCTGCCAGATTTATTCCATTGGAGCACCGACTGTAACTCGCTATCGTTTAGTTTGCTCTGATGAATTGGGTGAAAAGTCATATTCAGCAAAGGGCCCTAGTTCTTCAGTTCACGCTTATGGATTCAATATACTTTCCGATAAAGCGAGTTGTTTTTCTGCTTCTCGCTAATTCAATACGAGCTTTACGTATTTTTTTCTCTCGGGAGGATGTACCTTGAAATCGACCACCCCATCTTTTAATGTGCCTTCTACTATCGTTTGGTTAGTAGAATGTAAACAAAAATCGGCATCCCAGTCTTTCGGCCAGGCGGGCATTAGCAAGATAGAGCCGCTCACTGTTTGTATCATCATCACCTGTAATGCCTTAAGTAGATTGCCACCGTGATCTTGGTCAGGTATCCAATCAAAGTTTGACCCCCAAAAAACAGGAAAGCGACTATCTTTGTGTTTCATGGGGGTGTACGACAATTTTGTAATAGTTAGTTGGGATGGCAGATTAAGTCTTTTACTACGTTCCATCGCCCACTTTTGTTGAGTGCTCTCAGAGTAGTCATCTGCTGGGCACCGGCGACTGTCCAGCGTTGCCCGGAAAGCTTCATGCGCTGTTGAATGACATGCCGATGGGCAGCTTCCATGGGTCCCGAGCCAATCAATAAGCCCTCCTGCTGATAGGTTTGGTAGCACATCCGGCTCAAATTGCTTTCATAGTAGGTCAACAAACTACGCTGCCGTTGCCGGGCTTTTCCCTGGCAATGCATTAATGTAATATTGGCAATGACGATCTCGGCTTGGTCAGCCAGTAGTAATTCTTCTTGCAAACTAATCCATTAATCACGCTGATGAGTATCTTTGATAGCTTCCTTAGCAAACTCACAGAGCTTTTCTTTGCAATGATAGTAGTCTAGGATTTGAACACTATCAGGATAGTACATTGATATCCTATCCCATATCCAGCGCGCCACGCCACGGGGGCCCCGTCAGCAATCCAGACTACGTTAGATAAGCGGTCGGTAAGAGGGAATAGTTTATTGAAAAAAGCACGGTACCCCCCCAGGTGAGCCACGTAGTCCGAGTGTTGAATCAGGTTACGATTAGCACTTTGGGGGAAGTGATCTTGGGCGGCAAACAGACGAGCCAGCTTCAATTCTTTCCAATCGTCTTCTCGGGTTAGTATCATGCCACCATCTACCATCGCATAGTGTAAACGCTCGTCTACCGTGCGCAACGCATCGGCGTGCTGCGCTTGCTGTTCTTCAGCTAATTGTCCGTGGCAATGACACAAACGCTCTAACTGCTTAGCCGTTACGTAAGTACCCGTCAGCTTTTCCATTATTTCACCGGCTCGTTCAAAAACTTGCTCCTGACCCATGTACACACATTGCTCCTGCCAATAGGCCGTCATACGGAAGCCTGCTGGACTAGCACCGAGCACATGCCTGTTGGACACACTAATCTTACCATACTTACTTTGCGGCCGCCGCCTTTAGGTTTGTAGGGTAACGTGAACTATGATTTAGGGCGAATATAAAAGGTTGACCATCAATGTTTTGTATATTTGGGTTAGAAAAAACCAATACGAAACATAACAGTCAACCTTATGGATGTTCAATTTAGTGACTCAACTTACGCAAGCCCTACATTCACGGCGGCAATAACAGCTAATTTATAGTATCTTACGCTGATGAACAAAAAGATGATAGACCTATACGCCCATTATCTGATCGCTAGCTTTGGCAAGGCTACCGCTACTGATATGTCTGAAATGCTTGCGGGGGCGATCAGCCATGATAAAATCACCCGTCTACTATCTGGGCATCAGTTTACCCCTAGTATGCTCTGGAAACTGGTTAAAAAGGCTATCCGGCAGGTAGAGGATGAGCAATCAGGCTGCCTAATTTTCGATGATCATATTGCTGAGAAGCCCTATATGGCTGAGAATGACTTGATTTGTTGGCATTATGCACATGATAAAGGGCGTTGTGTCAAAGGGATTAATGGCGCGGCCACCGTCAGCTATCCTGCTTGCTAAACAGCCGGGGAATGGATATTCCGGTAAGTTTTGCCTTTATCCACAAAACAGACTGGAAGATAGATGCCAAGACTGGCAAACCCCGACGAGTGAGCCCCATTAATAAAAATGAGTATTTTCGGCGGTTAGCCCGACAGTGTGTAGACAATAAGACTGGCTTTCGCTATGTACTCTGCGATGCCTGGCAGCCGTCGCGCGGTTCGCCTCTAAGCAGAATATGATAAGTGTCAAACAGGAATTGGGCAAAGAGTTTGTAATGGCGATCAAATCCAATCGGTTAGCCTGTCCGGCTGAACTAATGGGAACCGAACAAGAAGAATTCAAGGACATCAGTTCGCTAGCGTGGTCGGAGGATTATACCCAACAAGTGAGACTCAACGGGGTGCCGTTTGATGTCTTACTGACCAAGAAAGTCTTCAAAAACGAGGACGGCAGTATGGGTGAACTCTATTTGGCCTGTAGCGAACTGAGCCTTGATTTCGGACAAATTGATGCCCTCTATCAAAGACGATGGAACATCGAGTGCCACCACAAATCGGCTAAGTCAAATCTCAATTATAGTAAGTGCCAGGCATCTTCTCCTATGGTTCAACAAAACCATTGCATAATGGTACTATATGCTTTTTTTCTGCTGGAAAAAATTAGTCGAAAGACAGGAGACAATCATTTTGCGCTTAAACATAGGTTATATAAAGCAGCCCTTACAGCGGCCTGGAAAAAACTGGGTAAATACAAATGTTTTTCAGAAAATGAGGATGTCACCTGCAACACTCAGATCACCTTTAATGTGGCTGCGTAAGTTGAGTTATTAATAGTGGAAATCTGCTCCTGAATAATAAGAGAAAAGCATGAAAACGATAAATCTGAAGACTA
>CAKZPJ010000677.1 GCA_937138955.1 uncultured Flammeovirgaceae bacterium
CCCGTGTGGCGGGGAGCGTTAGGTTTCTGACGGTTTTCTTCGGTTTCATCATCGCTTACGGTAATTACTGCATCGTTAAAGGAGTAGTTAGCGGCAATGCTCCAGTTGGGTAGAATTTGTCCGGTGATGTCTACCTCTACTCCCTGCGATAGCTCTTCACCAATCTGCACCAGCCGGTCGGGATTGACCGGATCATTGGCATCGTAGAGCGCACCTTCTTGTCGCAGTTGATACACGGCCAGCGTGGCACTTAGCCGATCATCCATCCACTGCGTTTTCGCCCCAAATTCTATTAAGTCGCTGGTGAGCGGGTCAAATGGTCCACCCGCTAATGGATTATTAATTACGCTAGCGGTTTGGGGCTGATAACCTTCTACGTAGGTGCCGTACAGATTGACTCGCTCATTAAGTTCGTATACTAGTCCTAAGCGGGGAATAAAAGCATCTTGCGTGACTCGCTCTTCCTCATCGGTGCGGTAATTAAGCTCGTCGATGAAAAACTCTTGTCGTAGTCCAAGCAAGAACTTTAGTGCGCCCCAGGTTACCTGGTTTTGTACGTAAATACCATGATTATGTAGTAGGCTTTGATTGAAGAGGTTGGTCTGATAGATATAATCGCTCATATCCCGCAATTGATTGGCCGCCGGGTCGGTAAGATCGAAGTGCGGCACATTCGGAATAGGGTTACCATCTTCATCTAATGCGAAAGCATCAGGGTTATCTGGGTCAAAACGTCTAATTGCCGTGGTTCTATCGGCTGATAGGTAACCCCGGGCTTGCAACTGAGAACCGCCGGGCTTTAGGGTCTGACGGAAGTAGTCGTAGCCAATTAGTAGTTGATGCTCTAGTGGGCCAGTTTTTAGATCTAGCGTTAGATAGTTATTGAAGTTATCATTGCTCCAGTTACGCTTACGGATAAATACCCGCATAGCCACCTGTTCAGGATCGAGGCTTCCGTTGCCTAACGTAGCGAAGGTGTTAGCCGTACGGTGCTCTAGTAAATCTTCGCGGTAGTTGGAGTGCAGATACACACTATTAAACTTAACTCGATCCGTAAACTGATGTTGAAATGATAAAGTGGCATTAAGGTTTTCCTCCTTCAAAAAATCATTGGCAGCATTTAGGGCTTTAGTAGTAGGGACGGAAAATAAATCGCCATCGCCAAATACGGCTTGTCCCCGGTCCAGTCGTCCTTCCGAGCTTTGGTAGACAATATCAACGTTGAGCCGGGTATCATCATTGGGTAAGAATGAGAATGACGGCGCCACGATTAGGTTTTTATCGTACTGTAAATCGCGGAAGCTATCGGCGTTTTCGTAGCCTAAATTGAGGCGGTAGAGTAACTTGCCATCTTCAGTCATTGGCCCGGTAAAATCAGCCAGTGTGCGGAGCGTACTAAAGCTGCCTACAGAAGTAGTAATAGACTGTCGCGATTCCTCCAGTGGCTTTTTAGTAACTCGGTTGATTACCCCTCCCGGCGAGGCATTACCAAATAGGGCCGAAGCAGGTCCTTTAATCACTTCTACCCGCTCGATGTGCGGAATAAGCTGTTGCTTCCAAAAACTGGTAAATGCGCGCATTCCGTTAATGAGATTACCCGAGTTACGCTGCCCTGCCACCCGAAAGCCCCGGATGGTGATGTCGTTATAGAATGAGTATTGGTTCACCCCACTCATGTTCTTTACCACATCATTAACCCGAAAAGCCGCCTGATCAAGAATCAGTTCTTTAGTGACGTAGCTGACTGACTGCGGCACATCTTTAAGAGGCGTAGCAGTTTTGGAAGCAATAAACGATACATCATTCTGATACGTGGTTTCCTTCCGACCAATGATCTCCACCTCCTGTAGTTGGGTCGAACTAGATTGGATGACAAAATCCAGTTGGGTAGTCTGACCACTACTTACATTAACCGAACGCTGTTGGGTTTGGTAGCCTACTCCAGAGACAATTACTTGATATGTACCCATAGGAATCTGCTTGATGAAGAATTCACCATTAGGATCGGTGATGCTACCTAGACTAGTTTGTTTCAAACCTACATTGAGGTCAGGTATTGGTTCGTTCTGCCAATCGGTAACTTTTCCTTGTATTGATCCGGTTTGTGCATGGGCTATTTGCACAAACGTTGCTAACAGGATAAAAAATATCAAATGTCTCATCTTCAATTGCGGGGGAAATTACAAAAGTTAGTAATATTTATTTAGACTGAATATAAACAGAGGCAAAGGTAATGGTGAGACTAAGAGGAGTCAATCGCTGGTATTAGTCTATTTTTATACTACTACTAGCTATTCTATTAGCTATTGGTAGTATGCTATAGAAAGAGAGGGCTTTTACAACTTGATGAGCTGAAGACGCAGCGCTTTAACGACTAAACCCACCGGAGTTTTTACGTTTAATTTCTTCAAAATCCTTTTACGATGGGCATTAATAGTATGGGGGCTTAAATTAAGTGCGTTAGCAATAGCTTCGGTGGGTAGTTCTTGGGCAATGTATTGAATGATCTGTAGTTCACGAGGACTTATCGAGTTTTCGGAAGAGTCTGTTTGCTTTTGAATAGATTGTTCCATTAACAACTGTAGTACCGTCTCGCAGTAAAATTTCTGCCCGCTGGCTACAGCTCGTAAAGCGGTGAGTATCTCTTCTTGGCTACATTCTTTAGTAAGAAATGCAGTAGTGTTAGCTTGTAAGATTCGTAAGATTTGTTGGTGATTCTGGTCGGCTGTAATAGCGAACAATGTGGTAGAAGGGTAGTGCTGGTGTAGTTGCTGATAGTGCTCGTGCGAAAAGCCCTCAAGGTGAGTGTAATCAAATAGTAACAGGTCGGGAGCATCTTCTTGAAAGGCAGCAATTAGTGTTTTCCAATTGTTAACACTGCCTATCATAGTAAATCCTGAGAGATTCTCAAGGAGATAGCGGATTCCGGCTACTGCTAAAGCCTGACTGTCTGCGATGAGAACTTTAGTCACTCGTATTTTCTTATTTAGAAAAAATCTAAATTAGCTCTCAAAAGTGACTTGACCAAGCTCTCGTATGACTTATTTCTAAGTTTTAATTAAAGTGGCTTCACCAAATTGAAGAAAGAATAGAACATCTAGATTAAAAGAGAGACGTCAACAGTGAGTATATCCCCTTAAGTTAGACTCTAAATAAAAAGCCTTTTTTATGCTAAAAATATTAACATTACAAAAACAAGTACCGTAGTTTTATTGTTTATGAAAATTCGCTAAATTGTGTGTTGTATATTGAAAATACACATCAATTTGTCGCGGATAATACAACCACCTACTTTGAAAAATAACACCGGAATTAGCGAGGCTACTGTAATCAAAAGGATGTCTGAGGGCGATCATCTTGCTTTTAGGCAAATTTTTAATCAGTACAAAGACCCGATTTTTGGTTATAGTTATAAGCTCACTAAGTCGCCTACCTTAGCGGAAGAAGCCGTGCAAGAGGTATTCTTGAAAATTTGGCAGAATCGAGAGAAACTAGACGCTTCACGGCCTATCAAGCCTTACCTTTATAAAATAGCTCAAAATTACGTTTATAATACTTTGCGCAATGCGGCCTACAGCGATAAACTAAAAGAGCAAATATTTTATAACCCTCCAGTTTGCCGCAACGTTACCGAAGATCAAGTAGTTTATCGTGATCTAGAAGCTTTTAAAGAGAAAGCAATTAATAACCTTCCCATTCGGCGGCAGCTAATTTTCCGTATGAGTCGGGTAGAAGGGTTAAGTCACGAAGAAATTGCCCATCGCCTGAATATCTCACCACATACGGTAAAAGATCAGATCGTCAAGGCCTTAAAAACTATCAAAGAACAGCTTCATATCCATACTGATATTGCGGTGAGCATTATCTTCTCATTACTTCTTTTTTTATAGCTGGCCTATTCAGGTTGTTTAACGAAATAATAGTAAACAGCTTGCTACCTCATTTTCAGGCTGGGCTTTATCATAAACAATGATGTGACCACCGAGGGTCAATAACCAGGCTTTTTTGACGATTCTCGAGAGAAACCTTTTTGGGTCTCAGTCACTCATACAATTCCCAAGTGATCTTTTTTCCTATAAAGAAAAATCGCAGTACCTCTGTAATTTTAATCATCTGATTATCAATAATTTGTAAAAAAATTTGATTGCTCAGTCGTCCCGATAGCCTACTTGTGGGTAGTAGAAGTACCAACACCTAATACTCTCGCATTGTACGATCCTAACTACATTAAATCACTTTTCATAAAGTTCTGCGCTGATGAATGCACTTTAGAAGAGGTAGAAACTATTATTGACTATCTAAAAACAGCAGACGACGAAAAGGATTTTCCTCAAGTTGAAGAAGTGAAGGCTAAGTTAGGAATGCTTCCTCAGCTGGACGAACAGCGGTCGAACGACATTTTTAGCCAAATCATAAGTCGCGATGCTCTATCGATAACCACTCCCCACCGCCAGCCCCTAATTGCTTCATGGGTTTGGAAAGTAGCGGCAACTTTTATCGGTTTTCTGTTTTTAGCGGGTATTGGTTGGTGGTACTATATTTATGACTCGAGTATTACGCTTCACACTACTGCATTTGGTGAGGTCAAAACGGTTACCTTGTCTGATGGCACTAAGGTGATGTTGAATGCCAATTCAGCCCTTCGGGTTTCTACCGATACGCCAAAAGATTCCATGCGTAGTGTATGGTTGGAAGGGGAAGCTTTCTTTTCGGTAACTCACACCCAAGATAACCGAAAGTTTATTGTTCACACTGCCCACGATTTACAAGTAGAAGTGCTGGGTACCGAATTTAATGTGAATAGCCGTGATGAAAAAGCGACAGTAGTGCTTAATTCCGGTCAAGTAAAAGTATATCTATCAGAGAGCGATCAGGAGCAATCCCAGTGGGTAATGAAGCCTGGCGAATTGATAGAGTACGAAGCTGATAATCAGCGTATTGACCAGAAAGAAGTAGATACGCTGTTGTATACCTCCTGGCGAAATAACCTTCTGGTGTTTAAAGATACTTCCTTGGAAGAAATTGCTCATTTGATGGGTGATAACTACGGCTACGAAGTCCAATTCGGCCGCGATAGTCTAGCCCAACTTTTATTTACTGGCTCTGTACCCGCTGACCAATCAGAATTGCTTCTGCAAACCTTGTCGATAAGTTTTGACCTTAATATTACCCGAGATGAGCAAAAAATCATCATAGATAGTCGCTAATTTTTCGGGTTAATTCGATCGCAGATAATCTCATAGACTAAGAGTAAACAATATAAAATCCTAAAACAAAGTAGACTATGCAGCACTTTTACCGATGTATTTTTCTCATTTACTTGCTGGTTCTGATAGCATCAAGCTTACCCGGCCAGCAATTAGCCTCAGTAGCCAAGATAGGTAATAACTATCAGCCTATTCAAAAGAAGAAAAAGGCGTTATCTAGAGTCATTTTATCCTTAGGTGATCAGTACCAGGTACGGTTCAATTTCAACAGCCAACTGGTGAGAAATAAGTTTGTAGAGGCCGAATTGATGGAGGAGCTCGCGCACGCGAGTTTAGATGTGGTACTGGACGAACTACTACCTCCCTTGTTGCTTACTTATGAAAGGATAAGCAACGATCATTATGTAATTGTGGCAACTCAACAAAAAGAGCTGAAGGTACTACCAGTGTTGAAAGAAAAGCTTCATTCAATGGAACATGATAAGCGTTTTCGGCGGTTAGGCTATTTGCCCCAACTTAGAAATCAAAGCTTACAATCCGCTGAGCGGGCACTAGCTCAGACCATTAGCGGTAGAGTAACCGATAGCGAAAGCGGTGAAGGTCTGCCCGGAGTAAATATTTTAGTAAAAGAAACTACCACCGGTACGGTTTCGGATGTCAACGGCAACTATAAGCTCACCATTGGCGACGATGCTACTACACTGGTATATTCATCCATTGGTTACGCTACTCAAGAGATTGAGATCAGTGGAAGAGCAATTATTAATCTGGAACTAATGCCCGATGTAAGAGGACTGGAAGAGGTAGTTGTCATTGGCTACGGGGTGCAGAAGAAGGAAAGTGTAGTTGGCTCTATTGTGCAAACCACCGGCGAGGTACTACAACAATCGGGTGGGGTAAGCTCCGTAGGGCAAGCCCTTACCGGACGGGTTCCGGGTGTAATTACGGTGAGCACTACCGGACGGCCCGGCGAGGAAGATCCGGAGATTTTCATTCGGGGTAGAAGTACCTGGAACGGGAGTGGCCAACCGCTGGTACTGGTCGACGGGATTGAACGGAGTATGAACGATGTCAACATTAATGATATTGAAAAAATCTCGGTGCTGAAGGATGCTTCGGCTACTGCCGTTTTTGGAGTAAAGGGAGCTAACGGAGTAATTCTGATCACCACCAAACGAGGGCAAAAGGGTAAGCCCCAATTGTCGCTATCGGTAAATTCAGCCGTTAAGACTCCTTCCCGAATACCCCGAAAACTGGATGCCTACGCCGGGTTAGTGGTGGCCAACGATGCCATTGAAAGGGAAGTAAGTGGTATAGAAGAATCTTGGGCTGATTATACTCCGCGAGCGGTTATGGAGCGGCACCGTAATCCAGCTAATCAGTTTGAGCGAGAGCGCTACCCTGACGTGGATTGGGCCGATGTGGTACTCAAGGACTTTGCGATGGATCACAACGTGAACCTATCGGTACGCGGAGGGAGCGACTTTGCTCAGTACTTCGGAGCATTATCGTACCAACGGGTAGGTGATATATTTGATGCCGGCGCCTACGATAACGGACGAACCTATCAGCCCAACCTGGGCTACGACCGCTTTAACTACCGCAGTAACGTGGATTTTGACATTACCAAAACCACCCGGGTTTCGGTTAACCTTTCCGGCTTCTACGGCATACAAAAATCGGTAGGAAATGACGATATGCGGTTGGTATACTCGAGCCTATACGGGATGGCCCCCACCCTGTTCTACCCCATTCACGAGGATGGCACTTACGGAAAAGACCCCGCCGATATCTGGGACACCACGAACCCGCTGATGGTGATGACGACCAAAGGGGCACCCCAAAATCACCGGATTCAGGTGAACTCAGATATTATGCTGGAGCAAGATCTGGACTTTCTGTTGGAAGGACTTACGTTCAATGGTCGGTTAGCCTACGATAATAACTTTAGAGGCAACGGCGGGGTGAGAGAGAATAATCCGGGCGGAACGGATAACGTAGTTTTCAAGCGGTACCTCGAGAATGGTGAAGAGTTGTTCATCACTCCTCCGGGCGACAACCAATTTGACTTTGTAACCCAACCCTGGTACTACGATCCTATCGATATGAATGACGGCCAATTGGAACGTCGGCTATTCTATCAGTTCTCGCTGAACTACGAGCAGACTTTTGGCGGTAAGCACAATACCAGCGTACTACTATTGATGAACCGCGAAGAGTACGCCAGAGGCTCCATGTTTCCCCGCTACCGGGAAGACTGGGTAGCCCGGGCTACGTACAACTACGACGAACGCTATTTTCTGGATGTGAACGGTGCCTATAACGGTTCGGAACGCTTTGGGCCAGGTTATCGCTTTGAGCTTTTTCCTTCCGCCGCGGTAGGTTGGGCCATCTCTAACGAGCCTTTCATGCAGAATGCCAATTGGCTGGATATGCTGAAGATTCGCGGTTCCTACGGAGTGGTAGGGGACGATGATATTAACGGACGCTGGGGCTACGTCTCGCAGTGGGCTTCCGGCGGGCAGGCCTATATGAACAACGCCAATCCCTGGGGACAACGGTCTCCTTATACCTTTTACCGGGAAGACGTAATTGGGAACTCTGACTTACGGTGGGAAACCTCTACCAAAGCCAATCTCGGGTTCGATCTCACGCTCTTAAATAACCTATTTACGGCTACAGTTGACGTTTTTCAAGAGGAGCGTAACGATATTATTGTGCAAGGAGATGACCGAAGCGTCCCTTCGTTTTTAGGGTTCAGCGCGCCCGACCTAAACGTGGGGCGAACCTCAGTAGAGGGAATTGAGCTTGCTCTGGGATTTAACCACTACGTAAATCCAAACTTAAAGCTGTGGTCAAACATAAATTTCACCCAAGCCCGTAGCAGAATTGAGTTTCGGGAAGAACCCGTTTTACTGGATGCCCACCTCAAGACCGAAGGCTTTCCAATTGGCCTGTACAAGCGCGCCATTAACGGTGAGTTTATGACCAGTTGGGACGATATATATATGTCGGTGCCCCTAGTGAACGATATGCAGTATCGTCGTCCCGGCTACTTTGATATGGTAGATTTTGACTCGGACGGTCGTCACGACGGTAACACCGACCGGGCTCCCTACGGCTATCCCCAGCAACCAATCAATACCTGGAACTGGACCGTGGGAACCGACTATCACGGCCTATCGATTATGGTGCAGTTTTACGGGGCTTTCAATGTGACCAAACAACATACCGTCTGGGATTTTCATCAAAACACGCCGCTGTATTTTGAGCATAATATTGACTACTGGACGGTGAATAATCCCGATGGGGAAGAGATATTGCCCAGTTGGAAGGGTGGGGCTGCTACCGACTCCTATCGCAATTACTTCGACGCCTCGTTTGCCCGGCTGAAGAACGTGGAGATTGCCTATAATTTTTCGGGGCAAAACGGAAATAGCTATAAAGTGTTCGTCGGCGGCAATAATTTGTTTTTCTGGTCAAATCTACCCGATGACCGGGAGAGTAACCGACAAAACGGTGAAGCCCACGTGCGAGGCGACTATCCTACCTTCCGCCGTATTAATGTTGGCTTTAATGTAAATTTTTAAAGAGAACCCATTATGAATAAATTCTATATAAAACTAGCGAGTATACTAGGTAGCCTCCTGCTAATCACTACCTCCTGCGAGGATTACCTAGATAAAACTATAGAAACCAATCTGGATCAGGAAGAAGTCTTCAAAAACTTCGTGAACGTTCAGGGCTTTGTGGAGGAAATGTACGCGATGGTGGTAAACTACGGCACCGCTACCCACTGGCAGAGCTACATGTGCTACGGGGATGATGCCCTGGGCAATCAAAACTGGCAGTTCGATTTTCGCATCGACCAGGGGCGTTACTGGAACTGGATCAACACTGGGGGTACTGGTATTGGTACATTTTTCTACAACGAGAATGCTAACACATCAGATGATCTACCGTTTAGAAGGGCGGGAATTTGGCAAAGTAGTTGGGCCGGGATTCGGAAGGCTAATTTGGTGATTGAGAACGCCAATCTGATTGTGGACGCTACGCAAGAAGAGAAAGACGTGCTAATGGGACAGGCCTACTTCTTCCGGGCTTTCTTTCACCACGAGATTATGAAATTCTGGGGCCCTATTCCTTATATTGACCGGTCATTAGACTCCGATGATTGGGAGCTAGAACGTCCAGAGACATTTAAAGAAACCGCGCTAGCCATTGACGATGATTTTGC
Organism: uncultured Flammeovirgaceae bacterium; assembly: GCA_937138955.1. Lineage (GTDB taxonomy): Bacteria > Bacteroidota > Bacteroidia > Cytophagales > Cyclobacteriaceae > Tunicatimonas. Next base: position 9,445 of record CAKZPJ010000677.1, read on the forward strand.
CCTGGCTGCCCAATTGCTACCCACCGACTGGAACAATCATCCGGCAGGTCAAAGAACCCAGGGGGTGAACCAGTTTCGGGCGACCAAAGGAGCGGCCTGGGCCTTCAAAGGGAAGAATCTGCTGTTTGCAGCCAGCCCTCTGATGAAAGGGTCTACTGATCCCTACGACTATGATCAGCAGTTATGTGAAATGGCTACCGAGGCTTTTGCCGAGGTGCTGAAACTGGAAGAGTCCGGTCGTTACCGTTTGGCCAGCATGGAAAACTACCAGGATGTTTTCTACTCATTCAGTGGAACCACCGGTTACATTTATCCGGGTAGTACGGAGTTTATCTTCAGCCAATCGGGCGATACTGGTTGGTTTCCCCGCTTTTTGTCGCAAGGTTTTCAAATCGGCAGCCACTGCGAGCAACGGGATACCCAGTTTCCGACTCATAATTACATCCACTACAACTTCGGGATGGCCGATGGCCTATCTACTGAAGATAGCCCGAACTACGACCCTAGTAATCCCTGGGAAGGTCGCGACCCCCGATTGTATAAGTGGGTAGTGCTAAATGGCGATCAGATGGTAGAAAACTTGGGGGCTGCCAGTGGCGATGCTGAAGTACATCGCTACGCCCAACTCTACGACGGAGGGGCTCATCGGTTCCCGAACGTAGATTTGGGTAGTCCTACGGGTTACATCTGCAAAAAATGGTACGGCTTATCGTTCAATCATTTTGATAATAATATAGGTAACTACTTGCCCTTCCGGCTGCATATGCGACTTACCGATGTGTACCTAATGTACGCGGAAGCCGCCCATGCAGCTTACGGAGCACTACAGGCTCCTGCTTTTTATTCCCTAACGGCGGAGGAAGCCATCAACGCGCTACGTAGCCGGGCGGGAGTAGGCCCGGTACAATTTGTAAGCGATAATCAGAAGTTTATGGATGAGATCCGACGGGAGCGAGCCGTCGAGTTAAGCTGGGAAGGTCACCGCTGGATGGACCTGCGCCGCTGGCGACTCGGTGAAATGGATCGGTACAAAGAGAAAACGGGCCTCCGCTTCGACGAAGGGCTCACCTTCTATCAAGAGGAATTGATTCGTACCAAAGTATTTGATGAAAAACACTACTGGCTACCGCTTCCGCAGAACGATACGGAGCTTTACGCGGGGTTTGAGCAAAATCCTGGCTGGTAAATACTACTGGGAAATGGATAATGGAAAGTTGAAAATTGTACGCTATGACCAGCAAAATTATGCATAACCCGGCTTTGAATACACAATCACTACTGATTACTCATAAAACTATGACAACATATCTAAAACTTTATAAAATACTTTGTCTGGGAGGATGCTTGCTTGGTTTAGCATTCTCTTCCTTCGGACAGAGCGTAGACAGTACCCTGGCAGATTTGCCCGAAGCACTGATAGAAAATGCTGATGAGAACCTTCAGTTGAGCGATACGATTGATTTGGGCTTTAATAAGAAAAGTAGGCGAGAGGTAGTTGGGGCCGTATCTGCCATTCGTCCCGATTCCTACCTGGGCTACGACAACACTCAGCGAGTACGCGATGCCTTACTGGGGAGAATCACCGGAGTATACGGCAGTGACAACATCCGTGGCTTAGGCAATGCCCTTATCGTGGTTGACGGAATTCCCGGACGGCCGATTGACCTGCTGAATGCTGAAGAGATTGAGCAAATCACGGTACTTAAGGACGCCAACGCGGTCGCCCAGTTCGGAACGATGGGAATGAACGGAGTAATTGTCGTGACCACCAAGCGCGGTAACTCCCAATACCGTCGGGCCAACGTGACCGCCAGTTACGGAATAAACCAACCGCTGGCTTTACCTAATTACCTAGGTTCCGCCGACTATATGCAGTTTTTCAATGAGGCGCGGCTTAACGATGGACTAGACTCGACCTTTAGCCAGGAGCAGATCAATAATTTTCGCAATAGCAATAATCCCTACCGATACCCGGATATTGATTATTATTCTAGCCAGTATCTTAACCCCTCCACAAGGTTTGCCAACGCTATCGCCGAATTTTCGGGGGGGAGTGAGAATACTCAGTACTACATTAATATGGGGTACAATCGCAATACCTCACTTATCCGTCTCAACCCGGAAGCCAACGCGGGTAGCCACCGTTTCAACATTCGGGGTAATATCAACTTTCGGGTCAATGACTTTATCAAGAGCAGCTTAGATGTGGTTTCTATGGTGAGCACTGAGAAAACTGCGGGTAATCTGCTATCCGCCGGAACGACCCGTAGGCCTCATATTTTTGCCCCACTATTACCGGTCTCGATGGTGGATACCGTAGGTAATCCGGGCTTAGCGGGGCAAGTAGCCGCCGCTAACCTTTACGGTGGCAGTCTGCTGGGAGGTTCCCAGGCGTTCCAGAATAATACCGCGATTGCGGATGCGTTGGCCGGGGGATATCAGGAATTCATTACTCGTATTACCCAGGTTAATAATGCGATTGATTTTGACCTAAATCGGTTTGTGAGTGGGTTGTCGGCCAGAACCTACGTAAGTTTTGATTTCTACAATATCTATTCTCAGTCGGTGAATAACACCTACTCGGTGTATGAACCCACTTGGAGTGGCGATACCATTGTGGCGCTTAACCGAATTGGCGAGCAAGATTTACGGGACCTTACCGAAAATGTGAATACTCAGAACTTCCTGACCCGCTACGGCTTCTACGGAATGCTAAATTACGATAAGCAATTGGGCGAGAAGCACCGTATCAATGCTTCGCTGATTGGGTACGCCAACAATGCGTACGTAAGAAACCAAACCCAGCCTCAGAAAAACGCCCACGTAGCCCTCCAGTTTAATTACAATTTTGATAATAAGCTACTACTTGACTTCACTTCAGCTTATGTAAATTCGGTAAAATTGCCCGAGGGTAATCGAGGAGCGTTTTCGCCTAGCGCCGGAATAGCCTATATTCTGTCCGAAGAAAATTTTTTGGAGGGTAGTAGTTGGATCGACTATCTGAAAGTTAGGGCCACCGCTGGTATCATAAATTCCGATGTTGGCATTAATGGTTATTTTTTGCATCAGGAGGTATACTCCCAGAATGGTCCTTCTTACGGCTGGGCTGATGGTTTTACTAACCAAGCTACCCGAATAGGACAGGGACGCAATCCTAACTTTGGATTTGAACAACGTAAAGATATTAACCTAGGATTTGAAGGTTTACTTTTTGGAAGCTTATGGGTAGAGATGAACGCCTTCCGAACCGATATTGACAATCAGGTGACCCGCCTCACCACCCAATACCCTTCCTTCTATGATGATTTTACCCCGTACAGTAACTACAATCAGAGTCGTGTCCAAGGAGTAGAAATGGGGGTTCAGTTTTCCGAACAACTGGGTCAGTTAGGCATAAG
>CAKZPJ010000678.1 GCA_937138955.1 uncultured Flammeovirgaceae bacterium
TACGCACGTATGTTTTGCGAAGAGGTAAATAGTAATATGAATGAGTAGTGAATAATGACAGCAATTGTAGTCGTTACATATAGTAGAATTGGCTCCTTGAAGAGACTATTGTCTTCCCTTTCGGGGGCAAAGTATCCTGAAGGCACTCGTATACCACTGGTTATTAGCATTGATGGCGGTTCAGAAAATAATAATGAAATAAGCAACGCCGCTACCGAATATGTTTGGGAACACGGAGAAAAGGAAATCATTAATCATCGAGAAAACTTAGGATTAAGAAAGCATATCATTTCGTGCGGAGATCTATCGAGTAGGTACGGAGCAGTAATCGTGTTAGAAGATGATTGTTACGTAAGTCGTAATTTTTACAATTACACGGTACAGTCAGTTGCGTTTTTCGGTAAGGATGAATCTATTGCCAGTATAGCCCTGTACTCCAACCGGATCAATGAAAATGTGCTTCTTCCGTTTGAACCGCTTTATGACGGTCATGATAACTACTTTATGCAAGTACCCTGTTCTTGGGGGCAGGTATGGACTGAGAACCAATGGCTGGCATTTAAGTCATTCTATGAGAAAGAACCAGTTATTGGCAATGATGATAATATTCCTGAGAGAATAAAGAAATGGTCGGAAAGCTCGTGGAAGAAGTACTTTTATAAGTATCTGGTTGATGAAAAAAAGTTTGTGATGTATCCGACTGTATCGCACTCCACCAACTTCGCTGATGCTGGTGAGCATCTAAAGCAGGCTAGTAGCTATTTTCAAGTGTGCTTAGAGTCTTTACCTGAGAGTTATGAATATAAATTCGTGAAGCTCAGTAATAGCAGTAATAGGTTTGATGCTTTCTTTGAATATCATTCTACTAGTTTGCTAAAATTAGGTTTGTCCGACGATGTGGAATTTGATTTATACGGCTCGAAAAGGCTGGACTTGATTCATAAAACGCACCTAGTGTCATCTAAAGTCTGTAACGAGCCAATCCGCACTTACGGGTTGGAACTAACCTGTTTACTACAGAATATTCGCGACGGTATTGGTGGAAACTTCTTTTCGTACGCCGAGAAAACAGCGTTTGAGCGTGGTACCAGCTTACCTAAGAAGAAGTCTAATATCTTTGCTGAAAAGATGATGCCACTAGCGTATACACTAGGCTCTTCGGCCGGAAAAAGGTGGTTTATCAATAAGTTATTTCCCTTTGCCCGCTTATAGATTCACTTAGAACCAAATGTCTCATTTCCTATCGGGCTTGTCAATACTACGTAACTGGTGACAGAAAATAACAGAAATAATACACTGATACTCGAGTCTGGATACTCCGGCCACAGAAGTGAATACATCATTCATATAATGCAGTTTATAAATGAGCAACCAAATCTGTACGGTAAGTATGTATTTATTTTAAACGAACAGATAGTTACGCTACTGGGAGATTTGGCAGCTTCGGAAAACTACTATATCAAGTGCTTTGAGTTTGACAGAGATTACCGTAACTCAATATCCCGTAGCTTTTACGAGTGGCAACTAATCGCCGAATGGATTGATGCTCACGATAGAACGGTGAATGAGATTATTTTTATGAGTGTAGATGAGTACTTAATTCTAATAACTACTAAGCGGTTTAAGAAGTATCAACTTTCGGTAAAAGGAATTCTGTTTCAACCTTACGTGCACTACAAAGGAACAGTCGGAGATAGAAACCTTATAAAAAACTATGTTCTCCAGCGATACGCAGCTTTTTTGAATAGTGAGATTAACCAGTTATATATTCTAAATGATAAGCAGGCTGTTGAAAGAATGAATCTGAACATTAAAAACATCTACGCTTATCTGCCCGACCCCATTGAAAGCAGTCCGAATATTATGGATGCCTCTATTCACGAAGAGGTAGCAAGCAACTACGGGTTAGACCAGAAAAAGAAGATTCTGCTTATGTTTGGAATGATTGACGACCGAAAAAATCTCATTAATATTATTGATGCTTTACGGCTATTACCTGATGAAATTAAGGAATCGGTACACTTGCTCGTTATTGGCAAACTCAATAAGGCGGTTCGAGATAAGTATCTGAGTTATATTAGTAATCATAAACACGAAGTGAATATTACGTTCAATGATACGTTTGTATCGGAGGAGGAACGCGAAGTTCTGTTCACTTACTGCGATATTGTACTTATGCCATATATCAACTTTTATAGCTCAAGCGGGATTTTAGGACACGCAATTAAGCATCAGAAGAGTATTGTCGCTTCCAATAAGGGTTTAGTAGGTAGGGTTGTAAAGGAGAATAATCTGGGCCTTGCGGTTGACCCGCTGAAGCCCGAAGAAATCAAATCGGCTATTTGCCAATTAATCAATAACTTTGAAGGCTATCAGTACGAGAGTGCCTTGTATCTACGTGAACATAGCCCAATAAATTTTTCTAAGACACTCTTAAGTTTTAATTACCAAAGTTAGGCATTACGTTTCTAGCGTAGGTACCTGAAGATATCATCATGAAAATATCTCTGGAAGGATATAAAACCAACTATCATTTTTCAGTAAATCTATACTCAATATTCCTGATCGTTACCTTTGTTCCGGATATTGTAGGAATAGATAATTCTATAGTGAAGTATCTTTTCTGGGTAGTACGATTGGCGTTGGCTCTGTGGATTATTTACTCCGACCGCCGTTCGGCTTTTCGGCTCAGCCTGTTTGAGTTTTTGTACGTTATTCTGGCCCTTATCTACACCATCAATTTATTTATCGACGTTTTTCTAGACCCTATTCCGACTTTAAAAAATAGTGGCACTACTGATTTTATTGGATTTTTTATCGGTATCATTTTAGCACTATCTTTTCGGTACGATCCCGCTTTTCATTCGGAGAAATCCTTTTTATTCTTTTGGATAAGTCTAACGTTTGGGTTGATAGTCGCTTACTTTCTGGCCGTAGAGAACGTTAAATTTGATGTCTCTAACGTTCGCTACGACGCTAATTCTACGATCAACACCATTATGTACGGTCAAACCGGGTGTGCGCTGGCTCTGACTTCACTATTTGGGTTTGTACACTACCGGAAGGTATCGCTTAAAATACTATTTACCATCACGTTTGTAATAGGAATGTTATCTATTGCCAAAGCCGGTTCCCGGTCGCCAGTGGTGGTGTTAGCGTTGGTCAGTATTTTTTACATGATAGCCCGGTTGGGAAAAGTAAAAGGCTTGCTCATACTGTTTACGGCGGTGGGATTACTTCTTGTCAATATCAAGGCGATTGTTGGTTTACTAACTAGCATGGGAAGTAGTTTAGCGGTTCGCTTAACTAGTATGATCCAGGACAAAGAAACCAGTGGGCGGGACGTGATATACGCTAACGCGCTAAGTATAATAGAGGAGTCACCGATCTTTGGTTCTTATTATCTGATACCATCGGGAATAGGAGCCGGTGGTTATCCGCACAATTACTTTTTGGAAGTGTTTATGACTACCGGCTTTCTAGGAGGTACTATCTTTTTAGCGTTAGTAATTTATAGCCTGTTCAAATCGTATAGTCTTATAAAGTCGCAACATTTCTCCAGTTGGATTGTAGTTTTGTACTTACAAATACTGGTATACGGCATGTTTTCCACTGGCCTTTATACTTCTCAGGATTTTTGGATACTATTATTTTTTACCGGATCACTGAAAGCTAGTAGTGTAATATCTACTGATAAGCTACCCAAAAGTAAAAGATTGCCATTTCGTTCAAGGGTTCTTACCCAATAGTTCTATGCCTAACGCCCCTATCGCCCTATTTACCTACAAACGGCTAGATACTCTAAAGCAAACCGTTTCAGCACTCAAGCAGAATGAGTTAGCCAGAGACAGCGACTTGTTCGTTTTTTCGGATGCCGCTAAAACCCAGGCAGACGAAGCAACGGTTAAAAACGTTCGCGATTTTCTGAAAACAATAGCGGGATTCAAAAGCGTTCATCTCGCGGAAGCTGATACCAATCGGGGGTTAGCTAATTCAATAATCAATGGAGTCACCGAGGTATTGAGTAGCTACGATACGGTTATTGTTTTGGAAGACGACCTAGTGGCTTCATCCAATTTTCTTTCGTTCATGAATCAGTGCTTATCATTTTACAATAGCTATCCGGAAGTGCTATCAATTTCTGGTTATACGATGCCTATTCAAGTACCGGAAGATTATTCTTTTGATGTTTACGCTTTTCCCCGGGTAAGTTCTCACGGCTGGGCCACTTGGAAAAACAAGTGGGTGAATATAGATTGGGAAGTTAAAGACTTTGCGGAGTTCAAACAATCCTCAGCTAACCGAAGAAGATTTAGATCAAACGGAAGCGATTTATACCGCATGTTAAATAAACAAATGCGCGGTAAGATTGACTCCTGGGCTATCCGTTGGCAGTACCATTCACATAGGCAGCAGCTTTACACGATCTACCCTACCGTTTCAAAAATAGAGAATATAGGCTTTGGTTCGGAGGCAACCCATACCACAGGCTTCAACCGATTTAAAACTAAGCTTGATAAAAGTGATAGCGGGGCTTTTCGCTTATTGCCAAAGGTAAAACCAAACGAAAAAATACACCGTCAGTTCATGGATTTTTACTCGGTAAAATCGCGCGGTATTGCTAAAATAAAGCAGTTACTCACAAAAGTGACAAGTAGCTAATAAAGATATTTCAGAATATCTTGAAAGGAGATACCCTGCATGCCAATGAAACTACTCCAGACTTCAAAAATAGCTAACGACCTTAAAAGAATATACAGTAACCAGTATTTTGGAAATACAGTATGGCTGTTAGCAGAGAACGGACTGCGATTGGTGGCGGGGCTATTTGTTGGAGTTTGGGTGGTCCGCTATCTGGGGCCAGAAGATTTCGGGATACTTAGCTACGCTAATAGTTTCGTAATTGTATTTGCCGCGTTGGGTTCACTGGGCGTAGATAATATACTGGTTAGAGAATTAATCGTTCAAAAGAACAACCGAGATTACTTGATAGGGTCGGCATTCGCCATTAAGCTAATTGGTTCTATCGTATTAGTATTGGTTGTTTCAGTAGCTCTTTGGTTTTCTTCTGGTTCAACCGAAGTAAATATAATTATCTACTTAATTGTACTATCCAATCTGCTCAGCAGCTTCAATGTTATAAGTTTATACTTTCAATCGCAGGTACTATCCAAATACCAGGTTTTTGCTAGTATCATAAGCTTAATTATATCTATTGCTATAAAAATATACTTCATCCTCACGGAGAGAGGGCTGTTTGCTTTTGCTTCAGTTTATGTAATCGAAAGTCTGGCGTTCGCAGCTTCTGCCATTTTCTTCTACAAATACAACGGATTATCTCCATTTACTTGGAAGATACGCAGGTCAACTATAGCAGCGTTATTCAGAGATAGTTGGCCACTGCTGTTATCCGGAATTTCTATTTCTCTCGGTATGAGAATAGATCAGGTGATGCTAAATCATTTTTTAGACACATCAAGTGTGGGATTATACGCCGCTGGGGTTAAGATAGCCGAAGTGCTCGTATTTATTCCCGCTGTGATCGGTAAATCCATCTATCCTAAGATTGTTGCTTTAGATATGGAAACAGAGCAAGGAAAGTTAAAAGGCCTTATCAGACACGTTTTTTATCTGTTACTAGCCATTTCTATTGGGGTACTTCTCGCGTCAGAGTATTTAGTTGACATCTTATACGGTAGCGAGTTTTTAGAAAGCTACTTAGTCATTAATATCCTAGTATTCACTATTCCGCTTACCTATTTAGGCACTATTACCAATAAGCTTTTACTAAAATTTGGGTTGGGAAAGGTGATATTTATAAAGCAGTTTTCATTGGCACTACTAAATATTTCACTTAACATTATACTTATTCCAATTTACGGAATAATAGGTGCCGCTTTTTCAACCCTGCTTGCCAGCTTAGTAACAAATTTATTCTTCGAGCTTTTTGTACCAGGAAAGCGGTGGTTATTCAACCTCAAGATTAATTCTCTACTACTAAGATGATCTAGAAATGAGGATACTAACTGTTGTAAAAGACTTGGAAAAAGGTGGTACCCAACGAGCAGCACAAAACTTTTGTGAAGGCTATAAGATCCTCGGTCACGCTAGTCGGTTGTTTGCCGTAGATCACGGAGGTATTCGGGAAGAGGAATTAAAAAACAAGGGAATACATATTTATACAACCCATAGTGAAGATACAAATACCAAAATTAAAGAATGGAATCCGGAGCTAGTTCATCTTCACTCTCTTGACATTGATCCCAAACTGGTTTTTGCATTAAAAGAACTTTTACCGAAAGCAAAGTTTGTTGAAACCAATGTATTTTCAGTCTTAACGGAATATACTTCGGTTTTAGATCGTAGCTTTCAGCTATCCAAGTGGTGTAGTTACCTGTATGTATCCAGGGGCGGATCGGCGGAGAAGTTAAGAATTGTTCCGAATCCTATTAAAACGCAGTGCTTCTACAAAGCAAGCAAAAGGGATATAATCGCGTTTAAAAAGACTTATCACCTTCCGGAGGATGCTTTCGTTTTCGGGCGGATCGGACAAAGCTATTCCGGCAAATGGTCATTATATCTGATCGATTTGTTTGAAAAGTTTTTGTCTGAGGTTAGTAGTAATGCCTACCTTTTGTTGGTGAACCCCTCAAAAGAGCTGGTTGACTATGCTGCCTCGATGTCCCGGAGTGCTAAAAAAGTAGTTGTAATCGACAAAATAAAGGGCGATGATAATCTTAGATCATGTTATTCGTCAATAGACTTGTTTCTGCATATAGCGAGACAAGGCGAGAGCTTCGGAATGGTCTTAGCCGAATCAATATTATGCGAAACCCCCGTTGTCACCCTGAATACACCGTGGGCGGATAACTCCCAAAAGGAAGTAATCAACCATAACGTAAATGGTTTTTGTGCCAACTCAATCGATGAGTTCTATTCTTACATGAAAGGCTTCTACAATAAAACGCTGCAGTTAAACGAGCTATCTACCCTAGGGCGCAAATTAATCATTGATAAATATGATTATACCGCTGTGGCTGAGGAAGCTATAAAAGCACTAGACGATGAAGTTATTTATAAAACTGATTTTGCCGATATGTTAGAAGGGAGTTACCAAAACAAAGCAGATAAAGTACTTCTAGCTCTATTGCTGTCTGTAAAGGGCAGAGTTAAAAACACAAGTAAGGCGGTCAATTATATACTTATGAGAAGGTTCAAAGTAGCGCACCGTTAGGGAGCAAACTTCTATTAGCCTACCCAAACTAAACTTTAAAATGATTGCAATTCATATAGGGTATCCCAAGTCTGCGAGTACAACACTACAGAAACATCTTTTTAATAAGCATGCCGATATAAACAGTTTTAGCTCGTACCCTACGAAGAATATTGGCGTTGACTCATCTGAAATTGATTACTCATCTAGATATTTATCAAACGACGACCTTAAAACCTTTTACCATAAACTATCCGGTTTAGCTACCGCTGATTTTGATCACCAAGAAATTTCGGCTTTAGCCGCTAACTTCAAAAAGGATTTTTCGCCTAGTCAGTGTAACATGTTTAGTAGCGAGTTTCTCACTTCAGTTTTCTTCTCTCACAAAAATCTTGAGGAAAAGGCTAATAGACTATTCACCATATTTCCAGACGCAAAAATCTTAATAATCGTAAGAAATCAACTGGATATTATTAGGTCTCAATATAAAGACCATCCTTTTGATCCGCGTAATCCAGAGGGTGGAAAGCCGATGTCACTAAATGAGTTTGTAGCCCAGCTCTTCACTTTTAATCACGAAATAAAGTACCTGGAAAGTTTACAATACTTTGAAACAGCTAGTATCTACGAGAAGCTATTCGGTATTGATAACATTAGTGTATTGTGCATGGAAGAATTAAAGCACGATCTAGGAGGGTTCTCACGCAAAATATCAGAGTTTTTGCACGTTGATCCTAGATTGACGGAAGAGCTATTGACTGATCGCCATGAGAATAAGGGGGTTAGTTCCGGTTACAATACCTACAGAAAGATAGTTAGAAATTATTACCCAGCTAAAGCACTCAATTTTATGTTGACGAACATTTTTAAAATAGACGTAAAAAAAATGCTCCATAAACCAGCGAATGAAACCGAGAATATAAATTCTCAAAACACCGATAGGCTTACCAATTATTTTGGAGGATCAAACACCCGGCTATCTGAAAAATATGCTATTGATATTGCTAAATACAACTACCCCTATTTAGCCAGCAATATTAACATTGACGAATAGTGACCCAGTTTAATAAAAGCATTATATATTTATAACTTGCACAATAGCCCCACTGCATAAACGATCATTTATAGAATAGCCAATTTTCAATATGTAGCTTGACGATAACTATATTAAATCCTATTTTTAGCGCGCTTACCATAATTGAGTACTTACAACCGATAAACTTTTTTAACTTCTTAATTAATCTTGACTAGTGTAGGGCACCAAATTCAACTTATGGTGCATCTTCAATCCTATCATTAATAACAATGAATATTATAATCATAGATCTATTCCTCAACAAGAATAGCCCGGTCGGTAGTTGTATTTTACAAGAGATTAAAGGTCTATCTACCACCTACCAGCTAACAGTACTGTCAAGCTATCTAGAGCTTGCCGACAAAAGTCATCTAGCTTTTCATAAAGTAAGAATGCCAAGTCAACCTAATTTCTTACGATACCTTATGTTCTATTACCTAGTTAGAGCCAAGATGTTCTTCTTACTGAGAGGGATGGGACGAACGGATAGTGGAAGAACAGTTATACAGGCATCCGGGGGACAATATACTAAGTGCGATATCTGCTACACCCAGTTCTGCCATGTTGCCTATCTGGAAAGACACTGGCACAAAGTGGGCGTAAAGGGTATTAGAAAGCTATTACGCAAAATGAACCACCGCTTCAATTCCTGGAAAGAAAAGAAGGCGTACCAAAACGCAAAACTCATAGTAGTTCCCTCACAAGGCTTAAAAAAAGAGATTGAAGAATACTATCCGAGTACAACCAAAAAACTGAATGTCATTCCAAATCCAGTTGATATTCATAAATTTAGTAAAGATGCGAAAATCGGCTATAGTAAGCGGAAGACTTTGGGATTTGGCAAAGAAGACATCGTGATTTCTTTTGCCGCCTTGGGTGATTTTGAACGCAAAGGCTTGGGGTTGCTACTAGAGGCTCTCGCTATGCTTAAAGAAAACCAACCAACCTACAAAATACTCGTCATTGGGGGGCGACCTCCCGAGATTTCACTCTTCAAGAAAAAAGCTGCTTCACTGGGAGTTGGCGATCGGGCAGTATTCGCTGGGTTTCAAACGGACATACGCCCCTACTTATGGGCATCTGATCTATTCTCACTGCCCTCTATTTATGAAACCTTTTCCTTGGTGTGTATCCAGGCGGCAGCGGCCGGATTGCCCCTGTTAGTTGCTAGTTTTAGTGGAGCTGATGAGTACGTAGCTGATAATGAGAACGGTTGGTTTATCGAGCGTTCGGCTACGGCTATTTCAGCAAAGTTGAGCGAGATTGGTGCCGATAAAGCAGTACTAAACAAAATGGGAATAAGCGCAAAACAAACCGCTAAACTCTACAGCCAGGAGGTTTATCAGGAAAGATGGCACAATTTATACAGCAAGTTCGAGGATCAAAAAACCGTAGTAAAGTAGACGCATCAGTAGTAATGAATATCGTAATTATAGACCTATTCCTCAATAAGAATAGCCCGGTGGGAAGTTGTATTCTACAGGAGATTAAAGGAATATCTACCACCTACCAACTGACCGTATTATCTAGCTATCTAGAACTTAAAGACAAAAGTCGTCTGGCTTTTCATAAAGTAAGAATACCTAGTCAACCTAATTTCTTACGGTATCTTATGTTTTACTATGTAGTTAAAGCTAAGATGTTTTTCTTACTACGAAAGATGAGGCAGACGAATGGCGAGAAAACCATTGTGCAAGCCACCAGCGGACAATACGCTAAGTGCGATGTTTGTCATACTCAATTTTGCCATGCCGCTTACCTGAAAAAACACTGGCACAAAGTAGATGTCAAAGGTATTAGAAAGTTCTTACGCAAACTGAACCATAGTTTTAACTCTTGGAAAGAAAAAAAAGCGTTTTCCAACGCAAAACTCATAGTCGTCCCCTCAAGAGACTTAAGACAAGAACTTGAGAAGCACTACCCCAGTACCACTGAAAAGTTAGTAATTATCCCTAATCCCGTTGACACTGCCAGTTTTAAACGCAATTATGAGATAGGAGAAAGTCAGCGGAAAACGTTGGGATTTGGTACAGAAGATACGGTGATCGCCTTTGCCGCCCTGGGCGATTTTGAACGCAAAGGTCTGGGATTGCTACTGGAAGCTCTCGCTATGCTTAAAGAAAACCAGTTAAACTATAAAATACTCGTTGTCGGGGGACGGCCTCCCGAGATCTCGCTGTTCAAAAGAAAAGCAACTCGACTGGGGGTTAGCGGTCAGGTAGTATTTACTGGATTTCAAACGGACATACGGCCCTTTCTGTGGGCCTCCGATATGTTCTCACTGCCTTCTATATATGAGGCTTTTTCTTTGGTATGTATTCAGGCGGCAGCGGCCAAACTGCCTCTGTTGGTTACCAATATTAGTGGGGTTAACGAATACGTAGTTGACAACGAAAACGGTTGGTTCGTTGAACGTTCGGCGACCGCTATTGCCGCGAAGCTAAGGGAAATCTACGCTAATAAGTCCGAGCTGGATGCAATGGGAATATGTGCTGAGAAAACCGCTAACCGCTACAGTCAGGAAGTCTTTCAAGAAAGGTGGCGCAATTTATACAGTACACTGGCAAAAAAAGATGCCATTGTAGATGCTCAAGAACTTTAAAAAACACTCATATAGCAGCTTTACCCAACCACTTAGTACTACCTAATTATTCTAGTTGTATATCTAAACTTCGAAATGTCGAAACCAAAAATATTATTCGTTCTGCATTATCCGCCACCGGTTGTTGGTGCGGCGGTGGTAGGTCAGTTTATCAGAGAGAGCGAATTGATTAACACCAGCTTCGAGGCAGACTACATTAATTTAGCTACCGCGAGCGACTTAAGGCAGATCAACAAGGGTGGACTCTCGAAAGTAGGTACACTGTTAAAAATTCAGTGGAAAGTAATGAAGGCTCTACGGAATAAATCGTATGATCTATGCTACCTGAGTTTTACCGCCAAGGGCTTAGGTTTCTACAAAGACTTAGCAATTGTGCTGATACTAAAGCTATTTGGAAATGATGTTATCTATCATATGCATAATAAGGGGGTACAATTGAATAGCAAAAATAAGTTCAATGACCTCTGTTATCGATTAGCCTTTAGTAACGCTAAAGTGATTTTACTATCCCCTCATTTGTACCAAGATATTGCCAGGTACGTGAAGGAGGAACAGGTATTCTATTGTCCTAATGGTATACCGGACACTACGCCAAGCAAAAGTTTTTTAGACGGAAGAAGAGAGAGTAATCCGTGCCAGATTCTCTTTTTATCTAACATGACTGTAGAAAAAGGGGCATTCGTATTACTAGAGGCTTGTAAGTTACTTAAAGAAGCAGGCGCAACGTTTGTATGTCATTTTGTGGGTGACTGGTTCGATATATCTGAGTTAGACTTTCAGCATAAACTTTCACAATACGGACTTGATGAAATGGTTTTTGCTCACGGCAAAAAGTACGGTGAAGAAAAAGAGTGCTTTTTAGAATCAGCTAACATTTTTGCACTTCCAACATATTACCACAATGAGTGTTTTCCGCTGGTACTATTGGAAGCAATGAAATACGCGTTACCAATCGTTTCTACTTCCGAAGGAGGTATTGAAGATATTGTTGTTGAAAATGAAACTGGATTTATAGTAACTCAAAGAAATGCTGTAGCTCTTAAAGAAAAACTGGAAATACTAATAAATGATCCAGATTTGCGGCTGAAGCTTGGTTTAGCTGGTAAAGAAAGGTATGAGCTCCTGTATACTTTAGATTCATTTGAGATAACTATCAGTAAGATATTAGCAACAGCCGTGCAGGCAGGTTAGTCCATTGCACATTTTTTTTTAGATAAGCTGTGAGATAGGTGTGATTTATATGTGATCTCAGCATTATGTCAGCCTTAAAGGAGCGATTGATATCCGGTGGGTTAAGGTGCTTTTTAACATTTCTACTATGAGCCCTTTACTATAACGATTATCAGTTATATTACCCTTTTATTTGCCCTTCGTAATTTTTTGATATAATGGATTTAAGCGGGCTCAAAAGATTCTGGTTGTTGAATTTTTTACGTAGGCTAGGTCAAGCCTCCAGATACTACAATAAAAGGTATGTTCAAATTTTACTTTGGAGCGTAAAGTCTAAAGAAGATACCAACTACACTTATCATATAAGTGATAAGAATATCCATTATTTAGCTCATATGATTGCGGTTGTTACTGACACAAATCATCAGCTAATCTTAAACTATATCAACGAAGCAAAAGAAGATACGTCTTTAAGAGATTCAATTATTGAAGCCACGCAAAGTTCTCCCTTTAGAAAGTACGCTGATTTGGAAGTACGCTTGGGCAAACGCCTAGGTTGGTACGCTTTTGTGCGAGTGCTTAAGCCCAGAGTAGTGGTAGAAACAGGAGTAGACAAAGGACTAGGGTCAGTAGTAATGTGTGCTGCCCTACTGAAGAACAGGGAAGAAGGTTACGAAGGCCAATACTACGGAACCGACATCAACCCAAAAGCCGGTTACTTATTAACCGGTAAATACCAAGAAGTCGGTAAAATTCTCTACGGCGACTCAATTAATAGTTTATCGCAGTTCCCAGA
>CAKZPJ010000679.1 GCA_937138955.1 uncultured Flammeovirgaceae bacterium
ACTGCCCGGGTTGAAATCGTACAAAATGCCGCTTACTCCGAAATCTAGCGTACTTCTTGGCGAAGGAAAGTAGGTAAAGTCCGCTTGAAGATTGCGGTTGGTCACTCCTGATTGCCACTCAAGCTCCTCTAGTGTAGCATCGCCACCATCTTCCGAGAATCCTAACTCGTAGTTATAATCGCTATAAATTGCGGTGAAGTTAGAGAATAGTTTATCGCTAAATAAGTGGTTCCAACGAAGCGTTCCCGTCCGGTTACCCCAAGCAAACCGCACATCCTCCACTGCTCCCCCAAACACATCACGACCAAAATAACCAGATAAATATAGCCGATTACGATCGTTAATTTTGTAGTTGACTTTCGTATTCAGATCGTAAAAGTAGACGATGCTGTTGTTGATATCTTCATTGTTGGATAAGCGAAGAAATAAGTCGCCGTAGGAGCGCCGCCCAGCGATCATAAACGAGCTCTTATCTTTCTGAATAGGCCCTTCTACCAACAGGCGACTGCTAATTAATCCAATCCCGCCTTTCAACCCAAACCGTTTAGCATTTCCCTCTTTCTGCCGCACATCCAGCACCGACGAAAGTCGTCCGCCGTAACGGGCTGGTATTCCGCCTTTATACAGTTTAATATCTTTCACCGCATCAGGATTAAAAACCGAGAAAAAACCCAGCAGGTGCGACGAACTAAATACTGGAGCTTCGTCCAGGAGAATAAGGTTCTGATCAACACTACCGCCTCTTACGTTAAAGCCGGGGGCGCCCTCCCCTACCGTAGATACACCCGGCAAAAGCTGGATACTACGAATCACATCTACTTCGCCTAACAGGGCGGGCATTTTCTGAATGGTTTGAATATCTACTTTAGCCACACTCATCTCCATTTCCTGAACTTCCGGAATGGCTTCCGAAGCTGTAACAATTATTTCCTCTAGCTGCACCTCTTCCGAGTTCATCTCTATATTTAGCGTTTGACTTTCCTCAATGGGTAACGTTAAGGTCTGCCTTTGGTAGCCGATGTAGCTCAAAGCCAAAGTATACTCGCCAGAGGGTACTGATAGGGAATAATAGCCGTAGGTATTCGTCACCGTACCGGTTTCTAATTCTTGGATGTAAACGGTAGCACCAATTAGTTCTTCACCGGTGGCAGCATCGGTTACGTAGCCACTGAGGGTAGCTTTTTCCTGGGGCACCTTTTTCGTTTTCTTGTTTTTCTTCTCCCGTAGTAGCAAAACTTTCTCATCTACTGTTTTGTACTGAATGGCATATTTTCGACTAATATGATCCAAGAAATAGCGCAGTGAACCTCGCTTTTCAGTAAATGTCACCTTAGATTTTAGAGGAATACGGTTACTGTACGAGAACGTGTATCCACTCTGGGAATCCAGTTCCTTCAGCAAATTCTTCAGCGTAAGCGTGTATTCGGTAAGCGTTATCTCAGCGTCTAACGAAGCTGGAACCTGATTAGACACACCCAGGTGAATAAGGGTTAATAATATTAGTGGTTTCATGAATTAGTTAATGAAAAATGTAATCTGATTGTCTTCGTAGGTATAATTAATATCGAGTACCATCGCCACTTCCTCTAGCACTACCGCTAATGGTTGCTGCCGAAAGGCGGAAGTAAGGCGTAGTTCTTGCAACTCTGGGCTCTCTGTATGTATGGTTACTTGATAGTGGCGGGCTATATCCCGAATCACCTGAGAAAAAGGTATGTCATCGAAACGAAGGGTGCCCGTTTTCCAGGATAAGTAGTTAGGATCATCGTTCACGAGTTCTCGCAACGCTAAACCAGATTGATAAACCCCTACCTCATCGGGAGTAAGCAGCAGCGTATCTTTCTGGTGGGAGAAAGCGACCTTTCCTGAATTCACCGTTACTCGCACCGCCTGCCCCGCCTGCTTCACATTAAAGCTGGTACCCACTACCCGTACTGTAGTAGAATCGGCCTGAACTAGAAAAGGAAGGGTGGCATTGGGCACTACCTCGAAGTAACCTTCGCCAGCGAGCTGTACGCTACGAGTATCTTCACCAAAACCTTTGTAGTAGGTAAGTTCACTCCCTTCGTTCAGGTACACTTGGCTGCCATCGGGCAGTGCTACCTGTAGCAAGCTGTCCTGCGCCACATAATTGTACTGCGCCAGCGGGGCGGGAGCGATGATTCTGAATTGCTGTACTCCCCAAATAGTGGTAACCAGTAGAGCTACCGCAGCGGCTATCTGCCACATCCAACGGCGCGAGCGAGGCATCTCTTTTACCAGTGCAGCTTCGGGGTCAGGATACGACTGCATTTTCTGCCAAACCTGCTGCCAGTCGGCTTCCGTATCTAGTTCCGACAAATGGCCAACCTGACCGGATTGTTCCCAAAGCTTTTGAAGCTGCTCCCACTCTTGCCTATTTTCCGGACTACGCCGAATCCACTGAATTACCGCGGCTTGCTCTTCGGAGCTTAGCTGCTCTTTTGCTTCCAAATAGCGAATCAGCAAGGTAGGGTCTAATGAATTATTTTGTTCCATACACCCCTATGACAGACCTAGGAGCTGAAACACGTATTCAGACTTAAAAAAAATTTCTATGCCTCATTACCGCTCGCCAAGCGGTTTGCGTTGTAGTGGCTTAAAACCTTTCGTAAACGTACTATCTTTTGTCAAAAAAGATGATTTTCCTGACCAGAAAGGTATACTGTAGTTACGCGAAAGGTTCCGAAAGGCTTTGATCAGGCCTCCGGTCGGGCCCGAAGAAATTAGTGTAATTCCTTGGGGTTCCTGACTATGCCAACGGTAGTTATCTTCGCTGTTCATAGTAGGGACATAGCCCGAAAGAAACAATTGATGGGTGTAGGCAAAGTTTGTGCGGGCATTTATTTCTTCGGCAGAGATTGTAGGACGAGTACGTAACAACTGTCGTTTAAACCGCTCTTCGGAAGGCAGTCCACGTACGGTTACTTCTTTTAGCAAAAAGTCATTTGTCCGGAGAAATACCCGTATCGTATCCGAGAAAGAATTAGCCAACACTGTATGTGTCTGGTAGTTGATGTGGGAAAACCGAAGGGTGTCCCTTGGAAAAGCAAGGATGCGAAAATAGCCATTTTGGTCAGAGAATGTTCCCTCCCGAGCGCCTACCACATGAACGGAGGGCACTGATTCCATCGTTTGTTGATCCTTAACAAAGCCGCAAACTACCTGTTCTTGCGACTGGGCACTTAGCGCACCCATCACGAAGTAACTACTTATCAAGAGCTTGCGGATCATAACGTCTATATCTTCGTTTGATCATTGATCTATTCGTACCGAAGTGAGTCAGTCGGATTGGTCGCTGCTGCCTTTAGGGTGTGATAACTTAGCGTGATGAGTGCCAGCAGGGCAACACTACCAATTGCCCACAAGAAGACTGGTACTTCAATAGTCGTTCGGTAAGCAAAATCTTGCAGCCAGTATCGCATAGCTAGCCAAGCAACCGGAGTAGCTACGGCAGCGGCAATCAGTAGAAGTACAGCAAATTCACGGGACAGCAAGTACATAATAGTCCTTCGGTTGGCTCCCAGCACCTTACGAATACCAATTTCTTTGGTCTTTTGCTGCACAGTGAAAGCAGTGAGTCCCAGCAGACCCAAGCACGCCACAAAAATACTGAGACCCGAGAAGTAGTTAAACAGGGTAAGTAAGCGTTGCTCAGTACGGTACCGGTGGTCAAGAGCTTGATCCAAAAACTCAAACTCAAAAGGAGCATTCGGAAAAAAGTTAGGCCAGACTGTTTCTATGGCTTCCAGGTCGCTCGGAGCAATAGCAACTATCAAGTTGATTCCTACGCTGGTATCGTAGAATAAAATGAGTGGCTCGATAGGTTCGTGCAGCGGAGCGAAATGAAAATCTTTGACAACTCCGATTACCTCCTTTTTATCGGTTTCTGAAAAAACTACTTCCTGCCCCACCGGATCATCCCAACCAGCCTGTTTGACAAATGCTTCATTCACGATAATCTGTTGAGATCGACTGGGGATAAAGTTTTGTCCTGCTATGAGGGGAAGCTTCAAGACTCGGAGGTAGTCTTCGTCAACATTGATTCCGTTAGCGGCCACTGTTTTAGTCTGTCCCTGAGCAGTAATAGAAACACTGCTCCACGACCAAAGGCCATCTGGGCGGCTTCCGATAGTCACTCCGTCTACCCGACTGTCTTGCTGCAACTGCTGTTTAAACGCTAGGGCTTTTTGCGAACCATCCGTATCGTACGGAATGGAGACAGCCGCAGTTTCTTGCTGTTGAAATCCTAAGTCTTTGTGCCGCATGTAAAACACTTGTTCTCGAACGATGAGCGCGCCCGCTACCAGGCTAATTGCTACCGTAAACTGAAAAGCAATAAACACTTTCCGTAATTTTCCTCGTGAGCGGTGAAGAAAACTAGGGCCTTTTAGTGCCACTACAGCCCGGGAAGAAGCCAGCACCAAGGCCGGATAGCTCCCAGCGAGAATACTAATCAGTAAGACTAAACTAAGCAGTATCCCCAATGTATCACTTTGAACGAGGGTCTGCCAGACGATAGGCGTTCCCAGTAGATTAGCAAAAGTTTGCCCCGCCAGCAGTACGATGGCTAACGCTAATACCAGTGCCAATAAACTGATAATGAAACACTCACTAATATACTGCCGCCCCAGTTGCCATTGGCTGGCACCCATCGCCTTTGCAACGCCTACTTCTACATTACGACGGGTGGCCTGAGCAATAAAAAGATTCACGTAGTTAACCCCCGCTACGATCAGGATAATGATAGCAATGAATGAAAAGATGTATACGTAGTTCTTATTACCCTTTTCTTCTGTGTCGCCTAACAAATGCGTAGTGTAGTGAAGGTCGGTTAAAGGATACAACTGATGACGCACTGTTATGGTAGAAGTACCCCAATCTTGCACAACGCGGGGCGCAACGATCTGCTGGTCGAAGTCCGCTAACTTTTGAGCAAAGGCCTCCGGCTGCACATCGGGTTTTAGTAACAAATACGTAAAGCTACCCAGCTCTAACCATTCGTCGGGATTATACTCCCACGATAGTAGTGCATCAAAGCGAAGGTCTGAGTTTTTAGGTACATCCTCAATAATTCCCGTCAACTGGTACGTTTGCCCGTCAATAACCAAATCACTACCGATGAGCGAGGCGGGGGGAGCGTTTCCTAAATATTTTTTCGCCATAGACTGACTCAAGACAACTGAATTCGGACGTTGCAAAGCCCTGGCTGGGTCGCCAGCCAACATGGGGTGAGTGAATACTTGAAAAATTTCCGGATCGGCTAAGAAAAAGTAATCCTCACTGGCCAACGTGCCATCTTTTTGCTTAATGATTGCCGTAGTAGGTACTAAGCGAACTGCTGCTTCTACTTCCTCGTAGTTCGCCTGTAGAGCCGGAGCAAGACCATAAACCGTGGGGGCAACCTGTTCCTCCGAGCCATCGGAATGAATAGCGGTACTAACTCGATAGATTCGCTGAGCGTGAACGTGCGATGTATCGTATCCTAGCTCGAAGCGAACGTAGTGCATAATGGCTAAGCAAGTAGCTATGCCTAGTGCCAGACCTAGCACATTAATCAGCAAAAATGCTTTATGCTTGAGTAAGTAGCGAGCCGAAAGCAGAGTGTATGTCCAGAAGAGTTCTCCGCGGGAGGCGGGTGGATGATGTACGCGCAAATGCGCCTGAGAGCCCGGACGCAAAAAAGCTAGAGCTTCCCAAACGTATCGCCATCGGGCGTACGCGACCCCTCGGTGATTTACACGATCAATAAAAGATTCATATAGGTCACCTTGTATTTCTTCGACCAGCTCGGGGTTGCCGTAGCGGCGAATCAGCCGTAAAGGCCATTGGGGTGGTTGGGGTGAAGAATGACTCATGGTATTTCTGTTAGTTGCTTTCCCACACAATGGTAGGTACCAAGTTCCACATGCGTTGACGTACCTGATGAGCTTCACGCAATGCTGATTTCCCATCAGTTGTCATGGCGAAAAAGCGCCGTCGTTTGCCGCCTCGTTGAGTAGTAGCTCCGGCTAATTGCGAGGTCAAAAAACCTTTCTTTTCTAATCGGTGCAGCGATGAATGGACAGCACTTAAGCTTACCTGCCGCCCGGTTTGGGTGCCGATGGTTTGACTGATAGCGTATCCGTAGGCTTCGGAATGTAGCATAGCTACAGCTAACAGCACAATCTCCTCAAACTCGCCAAGATATGATCCTTTCATATTATTTACATTTACGTAATACATAAATGTAGAAAATATAGAACGTATTCAAAAGTTTTTAAGTAAAAACAGCTAAAGTAAAATAGAGAACGGTTTGCTATATTTGAGGAATAACCTACGTTGAACCACACTTCTTTAACCTATGTATCGTTTATATTTTCTCTTTCTTCTTTTGCCATTTTTAGCGGTAGGCCAAGACTACGGAAACCCACTCTGGATGCGCTATCCGGCACTTTCTCCCGATGGTCAAACCATTGTATTTAGCTATCAAGGTGATTTATATTCGGTGCCCAGCTCTGGCGGAGAAGCAGTGCCACTCACGCTGCACGAAGCTCACGATTATCAACCGGTTTGGTCACCCGATGGTCAACAGATTGCGTTCGCCTCAGATCGTTTCGGCAATTTTGATATTTATCTGATGCCCGCCCCGGGTGGTAAAGCCGAACGACTTACCTATCATTCGGCTCACGATCATCCTTCGGATTTTAGTGCCGACGGCCAGGAAGTACTTTTTACTTCGGTTCGCACTCCCAGTGCCGAAAGCGCGCTATTCCCCTACCGCCGATTCAATCAGTTGTACCAAACTCCCACTACTGGCGGACAACCTACGCAAGAACTTTCGCTACCAATGGATCACGCTCAACTATCTTCTTCCGGTGATAAAATGCTGTATCAAGATTTGAAGGGCTACGAAGACATCTGGCGTAAACATCACACCTCGTCTATTGCCCGCGATCTGTGGGTTTACGATACTAACTCCGAAGAGCATACCCAGCTTACTACTTTTTCGGGCGAAGATCGTGACCCTTGTTGGAGTGCTGACGAGCAATCGGTGTATTACCTGAGTGAAGAGAGTGGTAGTTTCAATGTTTGGAAGATGGAGGTCAGCAATCCTAGTCAGAAGACTCAGTTAACTGATTTTGATTTGCATCCGGTGCGCTTTCTGTCGGTATCTAACGAAGAAACTCTTTGCTTCGGCTACCACGGTGAGGTTTATACGATGAAAGAAGGTGCCGAACCTCAAAAGGTAAATATTAGCATTCGTACTGACGATAAATACAACGCTCGTCGCCTGGAAACTTTCACTAACAAAGCTACCGAAATGGCTTTGTCACCCAACGGAAAAGAGATTGCCTTCGTGGTGCGCGGGGAAGTATTTGTGACGGCAGTAGAGAGCGGATTAACCAAGCGGGTGACTAATACCCCTGAGCAAGAACGTTCTATCAGTTTTGATCCCGAAGGCAGAAAAATACTCTACGCCAGCGAACGCGATAGTAGCTGGAATTTGTACGAAACCCGCATCACCCGCGAGGAAGAGCCGTACTTTTACGCGGCTACCGTGCTGGAGGAAACCCCTATTCTGGAAACTGATGTCGAAACCTTTCAACCAGCATATTCGCCCGACGGTGAAGAAGTAGCCTTTCTGGAGGAACGTACTACGCTGAAGGTGGTTAACCTGGATAGTAAGAATATACGAACCATTCTGCCCGGAGATAAAAACTACTCCTACTCCGACGGCGATCAGTGGTACCAATGGTCGCCCGATGGCAAGTGGTTTCTGGCTCAGTTCCTGGATCGGGGTCGCTGGATTCCTG
>CAKZPJ010000680.1 GCA_937138955.1 uncultured Flammeovirgaceae bacterium
ATTTATGAGAACCATCTTTATTATTCATCCGATTCAGTAATTTATCGTGTTGCTTTAGATGCCACTGAGCTAGTACCTACGGCTGAACCAGAAGTGGTGGTGGAGGGTTTTCTGATCCAGAACCAGCACGCGGTTAAGCCCTTCACTTTTGATGAGGCGGGAAATATGTACGTAAACATAGGCGCCCCTTCTAACGCCTGCCAAGAGCAATTACGCACTCCGAAATCTCCGGGGCAAGACCCTTGTCCTCAGCTAGATCGGCAAGCAGGAATATGGAAATTTAGTGCTACGGAATTAAACCAAACCCAAGAAGAGCACGGTGAGCGTTATGCCACAGGCATACGTAACGCAGTGGCCCTAGACTGGAATAATCAAGTGAATAGCTTATATGCTCTACAACACGGGCGCGATCAACTGAGTAATTTATGGCCTGAGTACTATGACTCGCTGCAAAGTGCCGAATTACCGGCTGAAGAATTTTTAAAAGTAAGCGAAGGTGCTGATTTCGGCTGGCCGTTCTGTTATTTTGATCCTCAGAAGAATCAGAAAACCTTATCTCCGGAATACGGGGGAAACGGTCAAGAAAGTGGTCGTTGCGCTGATAAAGAGGATCCAATTATGGCTTTTCCAGCTCATTGGGCACCTAATGATCTGATTTTTTACAATAACGATATGTTTCCTGAAAAATATCGTTCCGGAGCATTTATTGCTTTCCACGGTTCTTGGAATCGGGCCCCACTACCGCAGAAGGGCTACAATATCGCATTCGTTCCTTTTGGGGAAGATGGGATGCCAAGCGGTGACTACGAACGATTTGCCGATGAATTTGCCGGATCAGGCGAAGAAATTGAAAGTCCTGGTGATGCTGAATTTAGACCTACGGGTCTGGAGGTAGGCGCGGATGGGTCGCTCTATATTACTGACGATCAGAAAGGTAGAATCTGGCGAGTATTCTATCAAAGTGAAACTGAGAAAGTTGCTTTAGCTGAATAGACAAAATAATTCTTAAAAGCTTTGCGACGGGAAAAGTCAGTGCTTGGCAGCTACTGAACTTTTTCATAATTTTATCGCGAGCCAAAATTTTCTGTTCATAAATTATACAATCTTGAAAAACTTAGTATTTCTCTTCACCATTTGTTGGCTGTTCTGTGCCTGCTCGGGGGGTACCCAAAATGAACAAGCTACTGAGGCTGCGACTGAGCCAGAATCTGAAAAAATGTCGGCAGAAGCAACCAAGCTGATGGCTACTGGAAATAAAGTATACGGTCAATACTGTATTGCTTGTCATCAGACCAATGGTCAGGGTGTACCCGGAGCTTTCCCAACATTAGTACAGACCGAATGGGTAAACGGAGATAATACTCGTCTTATCTCCGTCGTACTTAATGGATTGCAGGGAGAGATCACGGTGAATGGCGAAACCTACAATGGAGTAATGACTCCGCACGCCTTTCTAACAGATGAAGAAGTAGCCGGGGTACTAACCTACGTGCGCCAATCTTTTGGCAATGATGCTGAACCTATCACGGTAGAAGAAGTTGCTGAAGTTCGAGCTACGGTAGCTGAATAACGACTCAATTTTAAAAAAGCAAATTTGTATTAGTGGCTATTGCGAATGATTGTGTATAGCTTAATCTGTCTATTTCTCCTTGGCTCTAGATAGGAGGGGCTGTTACCAATTAGAGGTTTCATAAGACTTTATTTGTGATAATTTCTACTATTGTTGTTGTACTTGCTTTAATTTCAGCTCACCCGTCTGGGTATCGAATAATACTTTCAGGGCTGTTGTTCCACCTACCTGTATTTTTGAAATCTTGATATTTTTATCATTGAGAAAAGCCTTCGCTTGATTAATATTCTGTTGACCAATATGGTAGGGCAACTTACGGCTTCCAATAACATTATTACCTCCTAAAATCATCCCACTTAGATGTGTTGAATCACACTTCAACATAAGCATCCGCTTTAGAAGCAAATCATTGGCCACATCACCGTAGCGGGGAGTAGGTATTCCTTTTCCGTCCCAGGTGGGAAGCATATAGTGGTTAATGCCTCCCATTTTTATTATTGGATCATATAAACATATTGAGACACACGACCCAAGAATAGTACTAACAACGTAGCGTTGAGTGCTTACAAAAAGATTGGAGGGATAAAGATAATGCTGGCGGATAAAATAGCACTTAAAAAATTGAGTATTTACTTTCCGGACTTTCCGATAAAAGTACGTTTATTCTAGTATGACTAAAGGTATCATTCAAGACTCTACCGATTCAACCGGATCGGTAAGGTCTTGGACCAGTGCGAGTTCATCTTCCGAAAAAACTTTATCAATATTCAAAACCATAATAAAATTTTCTTCCTGTTTCCACATGCCGGAAATAAATTCGGATCGAAACCTTTTTCCTAAGTTTGGCGCGGGCTCCATTTGCTCTTCGTCAATTTCCAGTACTTCTTTTACATTATCTACCAAAGTACCGACCTTAAGGACTTCGCCTTCTACTTCAATGTCTAAGACAATAATGCATGTATCAACCGTATCAGGTACTTCTTTTAAACCGAAAATAGTTCTGGTACTCACAACAGGTAATACACTTCCACGCAAGTTGATAACCCCCCGCATATAAGCTGGAGCATTGGGAACCTTCGTAATTTGAGTGATTTCCAGTATCTCCAGTACCTTGCTTACGTGCACGGCAAAGACTTCGTCTCCAAGCCCAAAGGATAGACACGAACTTATTTTAGTGGATTCAGTATTTTCCATGATAGTTGGTTTTTCTAGTTTAAGTTCTTTTGATAGATTGTTGGCTTCAACTGAACGAGGGCTGGATTTAAAATGGGCATAGACTCAGAATGGCCCAAGATCAAGATCCCCCCTTTCGCCAGGTTCATCGCCAATTTATCTAGTACCTTGGTCTGCGTGGTCTTATCAAAATAGATCAACACATTTCGGCAGAAAATAATGTCGAAAGGGGCAGTAAATCCGTAATAAGAGTCCATAAAGTTTAACTTTTTGAACCGTAGTTTTTTTCGTAGAGCTGGTGCCAATTTCACCGTTTTATTTTTACGGTCTTTACTTTTTAGAAAATATTTCTGTTTCAAAGAAAGTGGTAATTTTGCAATATCTGCTTCTGGGTAAACGCCATTAGCTGCTTTATCTAAAACCCGGGTGGATAAGTCCGTACCGGTGATGGCAAAGTCAATAATACTACGTTGCTTACTAAGTTCACTAAGAATAATTGCTAAGGTATATACTTCCTCGCCTGTAGAGCAACCGGCACTCCATACGCTAGGTGTACCACCATGATTACTCAAGTGACTTTTTAGAAAATCAAAATGTGCTGACTCACGAAAGAAATGAGTCTTGTTGGTGGTAATAGCATTTACCAGTTGTATTCGTTCTTTTTTCTCTTCTGCTTTACTGAAAGCAAAACGAAAGTAGTCGGTAAAATCTTGAATGCCAGTATCTTTCATCCTTTTTCGGATACGGCCCTCAACCATCGTCTTTTTTTCGGGAGGCAGTTGTATTCCGTAGTTATCTTGAATATAACTGCTAATTTTACGAAATATTGACGATGGCAAATGTGTGGTATGCATAGTTTAACCCAACTACTTTCTGCTCAAAGCTATGAGTAAATTAATAAGATTCGTATTCACTGTCATTATCGTCTAGACTAATCTCAACCCCGCCTTCATTATCTACTTTGGCTGAAGAAGCAAAAGTACTACTCTTGTTTATTGAACCCGCTGAAGGGGAAGAGGCAGAGGATAGGCTTCTTGACTGATCGTAGTGATTCGTTTCTACCTTGAAGAAAGAAATGGCTTTATTGAGAACTCCGGCGTTGCGAGACAACTCATTGGCGCTTGCTGCGAACTCTTCTGCACCAGCTGCATTTTGTTGTGTAACCCGGTTTAGTTCTTGAATGGCGGTGTTGACTTCATCGGCTCCTACGTTCTGCTCTTTGCTGGCAGCGTAGATTTCTTGTACGAGTTGAGCCGTTCGTTGGATGTTAGGAACTAATGCCTCGAAAAGCTTTCCGGCATTCTCAGCAATATTTACGCTAGAGCTGGATACATCGTTAATTTCTTCAGCAGCAATTTGGCTGCGTTCGGCCAGTTTACGCACTTCAGCAGCTACTACAGCAAAGCCTTTACCAGCTTCACCTGCCCGGGCAGCTTCTACTGCGGCATTAAGAGCCAAAATATTGGTTTGTCGGGCAATCTCGCTTACAATAGTGATCTTCTCGGCAATGTCGCGCATAGACTTAACGGTTTCACTAATAGCCGCATTACCCTCTTCCACATCTTCAGCTGCCTTCAGGGCTATCTTTTCCGTTTGTTGGGCATTTTCTGTGTTTTGCTGAATACTAGCGGCCATTTCTTCCATAGAAGCGGTGACCTCTTCGGTAGAAGCTGCCTGCTCACTGGCGCCCTGGGATAGTTCTTCGGACGCGCCACTTAACTGTTGACTAGCAGAATTAATGGAATCAGCACTAAATCGGACTTCACCCACAATTACTTTAAGCTGGTCAACCATTCTCTTCATATAACCAAATAAGCCCCGGTAACGGGTATGTTCATCAAATTCATAGTTCAAATCACCGGTAGCAACCTCCTTGGCCATAAGAGCAACTTCAGAAGGCTCCCCGCCTAGTTGACCCATAAGGTTGCGCACTAAAATGACTATCAGTGTAATGCCTATTACAAGAGCAAGCAGGGTGCCGAAAATGATGACGTAGCGAGTAGCTGCGGCAGTACTTTCTTGATTACCCAGGCGCGTAGCAAGAAGCCCCGACTCATCATTCACAAATTGCGCCAAGTCTGCCCGGATTTGATCCATATATTTTTTACCTTCTTTTTTAGCAAACTGCTCATAAATAGCTATCATATCTGCTGTGGCGGCCTCTTGAGTTCCTAAATCAATCAGTATTTCCGCATAATCATCTATCCACTGGTACGCAGCATCACGTATCCGACTGCTCGCGCCATAGCGATCTAAGTGTTGATCTAAATCACTTCGTCCCAAATGATAGGGTTCTAAGAACTCCTGCTTTTCGTTTAAAAGAAAGCCTCGCAAACCTGTCTCCATATTGATCATGTCAATTAAAATTAGGTTTTTGGCACCCTGTGATAGGCTTGATCGGCTTATGAGTCCCCGAAAGTTATCCATTCGCTTTTTGCCAATCCCAGTATCGATCATTGATTTGATTTCACCTTCTAGTTCTTCACCCTGACGTACTTGCCTACGAATATCAATTATATTTTCCGCTACATTATTCTTCCATTCGTCGGCTAAGCGTTCCACCTTTTGTAACCGTTGTACTTGAGTGGGATTATCATTTACGGTATTTTTCAACTCAGCAATAAGCTCATCGAATTGCTCTTTACCATTATTGTATGGCTCCAGGTACTCCTCCTCTCCACTTACGCTAAATCCGCGCATACCAGTTTCCTGATCAATCATATATCCTACCAACTGATTGGCCTTACCAATTACCTTATACGTATGTTCTACCCACTTGGTATTATCTAATAGACTGTTAATGCTTATGAGCATGATAACGCCAATAATTAGCAACATCAGTATGGTAATTCCATTACCTAGAATGAGTCTGACTTTAAAATTCATAATTGAGAAGATTTAGCGAATATGTTATTATTTCTGTATTAGTATTGGATGGCGAACCGTAGTATTCCCAGAAAGGCATTGTCTAGATCAGGGTTAGCCCCCGGGTTGATAATATATTGAATATCAGGCTGTAAGGTGAAGTTTTTACCTAAATTCAAGGCATAATTTACTTCAATAATACCTCGGCTACTTTCCACTTGTGGGGCAGCTTCCTGTAACTCATCATTGATAAACGAGTCAACTATCCCAGCAAATAGCACATCTTTGTCCCGGCCAGGCAGTAAGCCACGGTATGTGATCCCAGCACTAGTGAAAAGGTCAATCAAGTTCTGGTTGCCCGAAGCCATTCCCGTTTGGAAAAATAACATCAATCCTTGGCTCACATCTTCAGCTTCGGGGAGTACCATATGATCTGCAATCAGATATAATCCACTGTTCCCGTTTAGTTGATTGGAAGGATCGGTTACATCTGGAAACTCTCCGGTATGGTGGAACACTCCTAATTTATAGGTACCTAGCTGAGTGCCCTGACGGAAATTCTTGTAGTGCACCTCACCCACCAAGTATACCGACTCATCCAGGTTCCAGGTCAAATTATAGGGGTCATCATTAAAATTATTTGAAACCCCCGCATAAGCTGCTGCTTGAATAGTAATTTTTTTGCCATTGTATTTAGTATAGATCGCAGGCATGGTGCGAGGAAAAATTGAAAAAGAGTAACCAGCATTAGGAGTTACACTAGGGTACATTCCAAATGCTGAATGAATAGATCTTCCTGCGGAGGTACTCGTTCCGAAAGATGAATTCATATCGTGCTGTCCAGCCAATACGCTAAACTTACCGAAAGAGTGCTTGTACCAAAACTCGAACAGTGCTGTACGTTCGGTAGCTTCATTTCGGGAGATCGGCTGGAAATCGCCAATAAGGTTAGCCGTGGGGGTGCCACCGTGTGCGTTCACTCCATTCACGAAGAATTGGCCACCTTTCCATAATCCGGCTACTTCAGTATCAAACTTTACAGTGAGATGTATGCGACCCATATAGTCAGAACCAGGTTTCAATCCACCCGAGAAGTTTCGGACAATACCTCCCTGAATATTGGCTCCAAAAGTAAATGGAGAAGGAGTACGATCATCAGTATCGTCCAGGAAAGGAGCTTCCGTAAGTTTATCTAAATCCACTAATGTAGCGGTCACTAGCTCTTGAGCCATGGTGACTGTACAGCTAATAAATAAACCGCATATTAATAAGCTGATTGCAGTCATTCTTTTCGTATTAATACTTTTGCACTCAATGCTATGCATGACGATGGTTTTTAGAAAGAGCAGTTTTAGGGCTTAATTACTTTAATTACCAATACCTTAACGTTCAATATGATAGTGTTCGCCATCGTAGTAAGGATGTATATTGAATACCTACTTTTATCCCCAAGTAAACTGAGGAGATTGCTGAATTCAAAAATTTAGAACAGATCAGATAGGTGCAAGTTGAACTCTAGTTAAACAACAAGCTAGGAGAACTAACCAGAAAACAGCATTTGTAATTGATTGGATGCTTTTTCATTTTACTTGGAGTCAGATAAACTCAACCTACCACAGATTTTTGCATATTTTTTATATTGTAATAATTTTTCTAAGAAAAAGTATTGATACTAGATCGTAAACAGATGTAAGACTCGGCATACTGTGGCTGCATTTATCCGTTAAACTTTACTCATAATCAATATTAATCACTTAGTTTTTGTCGATTAGACAATAAATTTTTTAAGCTATTTACTTTGAATGAATACTATAAAACAATTTTTATCCCAATGAATAGCGATTTCCAGGTACCTGAAGTACAATGAAAAAATTTTTATCAAGAAGGGGGAGTATTTCTTTTCTCAGCATTAAATAGTAAGCACTCATTCAGTACAACTACTCAGAAAAATTTGTGGTGATTGATTAATAAATTGAAAAATAGTTGGTAAAACACCCCGATAATTAGCTGAACATTACAGAAAGTGTTTAATAATTTAGTTAGAAAAGTTGTTCAATATTTTTATTCTTTAACTAAACAATAATGTGCAATTATTATGATTTTATGATAAAGTACAATTCATTTACACCTTCAGATCGCTATTTGAAGTACTACATCAGCTGAATAGTATTTTCAAAAACTTCATATTGACAAATTGCCGAT